>CAYJPP010000016.1:0-27449 GCA_964372175.1 uncultured Muribaculaceae bacterium | reverse complement strand
ATTCTATAAATCCTAAGAAAAATGAAAAATAGTTGAATTAACCAACTATTTTTTTGTTACAACTTTACTAATTATTTCTTTTGCCCCTGTGTTTTCAAATGCTCTTAATACTTCAAGTGGTATAGCAAATATTACTGTATTAGATTGATCAGATGATAAATCATTTAAAGTAGACAATGTTCTTAAATGTAATGCTCCAGGTGTAGTAGCCATTATCTCAGCAGCTTTAGCTAAGTTTTGTGATGCTTCAACTTCTCCTTGTGCTTTTGTTATAATAGCAGCTTTTTCTCTTTCAGCTTCTGCAACTTTTGCGATAACACGTTTCATTTCTTCCGGTAATGAAATGTCTTTTAACTCAACGTTTTCAACTTTAATTCCCCATGGATCTGTTTCAGAATCAATTACCCCACAAATCTCAGAAGAAATCTTTTGTCTTTCAGATAATAATTCATCTAATGAAACAGAACCAACCGCATTACGCATAGTTGTTTGTGCTAATTGGCTAACAGCCCATCTAAAATTCTCAACTGCTAGTATTGATTTACTAGCATCAAATACCTTATAATAAATTACTGCATTAATTCTTACAGATACATTATCTTTTGTAATTGCTTCTTGTTCTGGAACATCAACTGCTTTTGTTCTAATGTCGACTTTGTTATATGATTGGAATATTGGCAAGACTAATCTCCAACCAGGTTCCATAATTTTTGAAAACTTACCAATTGTAAATTTTACACCTCTTTCATATTCATTAATTTGTTTAATTGATAGCAATATAACTACTGCTATAATTATTAAAAACATTCCCATAATTTCCTCCTAATATAATTCTAGTTTTAATAATTCGATATTCTCATACATTATTGTAAAATAATCACTTTTATTTGATTTTTCTGCTTCTGTTAAATTAGTAAGTGTATGAAATTCTAATACTTCAATATCTGTACCTTCAATTAAATTTTTTATAGTATCGTTTAACTCAAAATATTGTGGTGTATAGATATAATCTATTTCTTCATTTGTAATTAAAGAACGAACGGTATCAATTGTTTTTTGTGATAGATTATCATTTTCTTCTAAGGAATGAACTGTTAAACCATAATTTTCTTTTTCTAAAAACTTTAATGTATCTGTTGATGACACTATAACTTTATTAGCTGCTTTTTTAGTTGTATCAGCCATTGTAGCTCCTAATTTATCTAAGTCTTCTTTCAATTCTTCGAAATTAATATTGATTTCTTCTTTTAAGTAAAAGTTTGTTAAATATTCATCAAATCCTAGTTTAATGTTTCTGGCAAGTGTGAGTAATCTAAATGGATCTAACCACATTTCTTCAACGCCTGTATAATCATTTAAAGCTAGGTTATCTCCTGCATTAATTATTTTTAAAGCATTATTAGTTTCTCTCATTTTGCTAACGTAGTTGCCTTCGTGTAATAAGGAATTAAATATGAATAAATCACTTTGACTATATTCTTCTAATTGAACATCAGTTAAAGTATAATTTGGACAGTCTTCACAGTCTTCTACTTGAACAATAACTCCATCAGGGTAAATACTGTCAATGGTACTGTAATTTCCGTATAGTCTATTAACTATATATTCAATTGGATATATAGTAGTGTGAATTGTAATATCTTCAAATGTATCTCTCCTAAAACACCCCGTTAAAGTAATTATACATATTAAGCATAGAAATATTTTTTTCATTTTATTCTCCTTTCTACATAATCAACAGTTGGTTTTGTAAAAGGTGTACATTTAAGAATTCTTTTAATACTTAAATAACTTCCTTTAATACAGCCATATTCAATTATTGCATCAATCGCATAGTTGGAACAACTAGGGTGATGGTTACAATAATTATGAAACTCACCAGGTATCATTTGGTATACCTTAATAAATCCTAATATAAAATATTTCATAATATAATTATACTAAATATAATGATAATTGTAAACTGATTGAAGTGTTTTTATTGCAGTTATATAATTTGATATGATATAATAAACAAGGTGATTACATGAATATATTTGAAAAATTAAACATAAAAAACAATGAATTGTATGCAACAGCATTCACGCATTCTTCGTACGCTAATGAAAATAATTGTACATCATATGAACGATTAGAATATTTAGGTGATGCGATAGTTGATTTTATAATAGGGGAATACTTATATAAAACTACTAATTTGGGTGAAGGCGAAATGACAAAATTAAGAGCTAAATATGTATGTGAAGATGCATTATATGAATATTCTATGCAACTGAATTTAAATAATTATTTAAAACTAGGCAATGGTGAGAAAGAATTAAAAAAAGCAATTGTTGCTGATATATTTGAATCATTTATTGGAGCTTTGTATTTAGATAAAGGGTTCAAAAAAACAGAGGAATTTATTCATGAATATGTAATTCCATTAATAGAAGAAAATAAAATATCATTTGGAACAGATTATAAGTCAAGATTACAAGAATTTGTTCAAACAGATAAAAGAAGTTTGGAATATATTGTAGTTAATGAAGAAGGTCCTTCTCATGATAAGTTATTCACAGTGATTGTAAAAATAGATGATATAACTTATGGAAGTGGGATTGCTAAAAGTAAAAAAATAGCAGAACAAAATGCGGCAAAAGATGCATTAGATAAATCAGAAATAAAGGAGAATTAATATGGGAAGAGCATATGAAGTAAGAAAAGCAAGTATATTAAAAACAGGAGCAGCAAAAGGTAAATTATATTCAACTTATGCGAAAGAAATATATCAGGCGGCTAAAAATGGTGGGACTGATAGTGATACTAATGCAGCATTAAAAAGATTAATCGATAGAGCAAAAAAAGAACAAATACCTGCTGATATAATTAAAAGAGCTATTGATAAAGTGAATAGTGGGGCAGATGAAAGTTATACAAAAAATAATTATGAACTAATTGGCCCAGCAGGTTCAACTTTAATAGTTGAATGTTTAACTGATAATGTTAATAGAACAGTAAGCGATTTAAGAACAGTTATAAATAAGTGTCATATTAAAATGGGGGGGCCAGGATCAGTATCATTTAATTATGACCATTTATGTATTGTAGCGTTTAAAGGATTAAGCTTAGATGATACACTAAATGCTTTAATAGACAATGGTGTTGATATAATTGATGTTGAAGAAGAAAACGGAATTGTAATTTATGGTAATCCAACTGAATTATTTAGAATAAAAGAAGCGATTACAAAAATCATTCCAGCTGTTGAATTTGATATGGATGAAATAGCTTATCTAGCAAAAGAAAAAGTGATTTTAAATGGTGATGATAAAGTTATATTTGACAAAGTATTAACTATGTTAGATGATGTTGAAGATGTATCTAGTGTCCATCACAATGTTGAGGTGTAATTATGTTTGAAAATTTAGGAGATAGGTTAACAACAATCGCTAATAAAATAAAAGGTTATGGTAAAATAACAGAAGATAATATTAGCGAAATATCAAGAGAATTAAGATTGGCGCTATTAGAAGCTGATGTTAATTATCAAGTTGTTAAAGAATTTATTAATAATATAAAAGAAAAGGCCTTAGGAACAGAAGTAGCTAACTCATTAAAACCTGGGGAAGTATTTATAAAAATAGTTAAAGATGAATTAATAGAGCTATTAGGTGGCGAAAAAAAAGATTTAATTGTTACTAAATCTTTAAATACTTTAATGTTAGTTGGATTGCAAGGATCAGGTAAAACAACTACAATTGGGAAATTAAGTTTGCATTTAAGAAAAAAACATAATAAAAAACCTTTATTAGTTGCTTGTGATATATATAGGCCAGCTGCAATAGAACAATTAAAACAAATAGGAAAACAATTAAATATTGAAGTTTATGAAGAAGGTAAACAAGATCCTAGAATTACTGTTAAAAATGCCATTAACTATGCTAAAGAAAATAAATTTGATTATGTTTTAATAGATACGGCTGGAAGACTACATATTGATGAAGAATTAATGACTGAGTTAAATGATGTTAAAGAAATAGTTAATCCTGATGAAATATTATTGGTAGTTGATTCAATGACAGGTCAAGATGCTATTAATGTTATTACAGGGTTTAATGAAAAATTGACTTTAACTGGTGCTATTTTAACTAAATTAGATGGTGACACTAAGGGTGGAGTTGCGTTATCGGTTAGACATTTAACTAATATCCCAATCAAGTATGTTGGTGTTTCAGAAAAAATGGATGGTTTAGAAGAATTTTATCCTGATCGTATGGCTGCTAGAATTTTAGACATGGGAGATATTATGTCTATGATTGAAAAAGCGGAAGGAATAATGGATGATGATGCAATAAAAGCTGCTAAAAAAATGGAAAAAGGTAATTTTGATTTAGAGGATTTCTTAATCCAAATGAAACAAATTAAAAAACTAGGGCCACTTGAAAATATATTAAAAATGATACCAGGCGCTAAAAAAATGGGGTTAAATAATATCAATATTGATCCCAAAGATTTAGCGCATGTTGAAGCAATAATTTTATCAATGACAAAAGAAGAAAGAAAAAATCCTAATATTTTAAAAGCTTCTAGAAAAATAAGAATTGCAAAAGGTTCTGGGAGAACTGTTGAAGAAGTGAATAGATTACTTAAACAATTTGAAAATATGAAAGTTATGATGAAGCAATTTAAATCTGGAAATTTAAAATTACCATTTTAAAGGCTAATATCTTATTCAATTATTAAAAATCCTCATATTATAAATTAGAAAAGGAGGATTTTATGTTCGGAAAAAGAAAAATGTGTTGTGAGCCTTGCAATCCTTGTAATCATTGCCCACAACCAATTGTAGAACCAATGGTTACGAATTGTGTAGAAAAAGATGTTTATTGTGAAGTCCCACATATTTGTCCCATTAATACTCACACAATTAATCGTGTTCATTTAGTTCACACATATACTCCAAAGTATTCATGTACTGAGGAAACACAAATAATAAACAATGATTGTGGTTGTCCTGGACAATTCTAAAAGGTGATTAAATCACTTTTTTATTTACAATTTTTATAAAAGGTGGTATTATACTAGGAACAAAAGGGGGATAATATGAAAACATCTGGTCAAAATATAGTTTCAAATCAATTATCGATTGAAGAAAAAAAAGAATTATTCATTGCTATAAAGAGTGGTGATATGGAGGCAAGAAGAATTTTAATTGAAGATAATATTGGTCTTGTTTACCAAGTTATTAATAGATATTTTAAAACTGATATATATGGTTTACAAAAAGAAGATGTGGAACAAATAGGTTATATAGGTTTAGTTAATGCGGTTGATACATTTGATGTAAATAAAGGTATTCAATTTTCTAGTTATGCTTACAGTTGTATAAAACACGCGATAATGGCTGAATATAAAAAAACATCAAGAATGATGAGAAATCATAGTAATAATAAAAGCATTCATGATCCTTTAACAGACGATTTATTTTTTGAAGATGTTTTATCTAGTGATTTTGATTTGGAAAAATGTATTTTTGAAAAAGAAAAAATGTTGATGTTGCATGAATTATTAAATAAATTACCTGAAAACTATAAAAGAGTAATATATTTAAGATTTGGATTTTCAGATGATAAAATATATACTTTAAGAGAATGTGGAGAAATTTTGGGAATAACTCATGAAGCAGTTAGACAGTTAGAAAAAAAAGCAATTAATTTCTTAATAAGAAATGGAGTTAAAAGAATTTAATTATTGTAAACATATTCTTCTAAGGTTAAGTTGTTATTAGTTATATATGTTGCTAAATTTATTCCAACATATCTATAATGCCAAGGCTCATATTTAAAACCTGTTATAAACTCTTTACCTTGTGGATATCTTAATATAAATCCATATTTATAACAATTGTTTTTCATCCATTCAAATTCTTTTGATTTATCAAAATTATCATAATCTTTATTAGAACCTTCAACATCAATAGACAAACCTGTTTGATGTTCTGAATGACCTGGTTTAGCAGATGCTTTTAATGCATAGGTTAAACCTTTTTCTTTTACATAGTAATTAAATAAATCTAATTGATAATTATAATCTCTATATGCAGATGTTATAGTTATATTATACCCTAAACTATATGCGTCTTTATGAAGTTCCTCAAAAGATGTTGCTACTATATCTTTAACATATTTATTTTCGTATGAATATGTAGTATTAAGTTTTACTAAATTAGAAGGAACGAAATTTGAAGTTAATTTATTGTTTTTATTTACTAAAACTATTAGGTTATCTGGATTAGATATAAGTTTTACATTTTTGTAAAAAAAACTTTCTTTTTCATCTTTATTTATAAATATCAAAATGATAATAATAACAACTAGTTTAACATTCAAATCAATCACCTTAATATATTTTATGCTTTGTTTTTGCAAAAATAAATAAATGTGTTATAATAGTTCAAATATTTTATAAAGGGGGAAAATATATGGAATATGATATGTCTATTTTAAACAATATAAGAAGCATACCTGTATTATCAGAAGAGGAAATAAAAGAATTAATAATCAAGGCTCAAAATGGTGATTTGATAGCCAGAGATAAGATTGTCTATCATAATTTAAGATTAGTTATTTATATTGGGAGACGATTCTTAGGTAAATTTTCAGATAATATGGATGATATTATTAATACAGGTTCAATAGGTTTATTGAATTCAATTTATTATTTTAAAGTTGAATCTGGAATTAAATTTAGTTCGTATGCAGGTCAAGCTATTGTAAGAGAATACACTAATGAGTTAAAAGCGAGAAAAAATCCTGAGGACATAGTTAGTTTGTCGGATCCTATTAGAAGTGATTTGGACGGCGCTAAAACTAGGGAAGACATTATACCTATTGATAGTGAGCCAATTGATTCTTATGTGAGTAGGTTAGAACTTTATGAAAAAGTACGTGAAGTTATTAAGCAATTGCCAGAACGAGAAAGAGAAATAATTATATATAGATTTGGTTTTGAAGATGGCGAAATGAAATCATTAGCTGATGTTGGTAGAAAATTTGGAATGTCAAGAGAAAGAGCGAGACAGATAGAACCTAAAATATTAAAAAAACTAGGTATAAATAAGGCGTTGTCATGAGTTTTGAAGAATTTATAAATGGGTTAAGTGAATATCCACTATTAAGTAAAGAAGAAACCGAAGCGTTATTTATACAACGTGATAAAGGGGATAAGGAATCTAGAAATAAGTTGATTACTCATAATATTAGAAGAGTAGTGAAAATAGCAAATACATATATAAAAAGAGTTCCGTTTTATAATCTTGAAGAAATTGTTAGTATTGGATTAGTTGGGTTGGTTAAAGCGGTTGATTTTTATTGTTTGGAAAAAGGATTTGAGTTTTCTACTTACGCTCATACGATGATTGAAAACCATATTAAATCAGAAATTGATTTTATTTATCGTAAAAAAAGAAATAGATTAAATGAAGTTAGTATTGAAAATTTATTGGCGGTTGGTAGTGAAAGTTCCGGAGAATTAACTATTGAATCCACATTAGAAAGCAAAGAACCAACGGCAGCTGAAATGATGGAAAAAGAGTGTCTTAAAGAAGAAGTTAGAGAAATGCTAGAAATTTTAACTCCAAGAGAAAAAGAAGTTATATTATTGCGCTTTGGTTTTATAGATGAGAAAAATTATTTGGGTCATGAAGCAGGGGAATTGTTAGGAATTAGTAGACAAAGAGTGTTTCAACTTGAACGATCAGCATTAAAAAAATTAAGTGAGAGTAAAAAAATAAAACATATAATATAGAAAAAAGAGGGAAGATATGAATGGATTAATAAAAAAATTAAGAGAAGAATCTTTATTTATAACAGAAATAACTAGTACAGATAGATTGATGGATGCTATTCATAAATTGCGTATACTTGATGAAAATGAAATTTCTGAGTTACTCAAATTAGTAAAAACTGGAAATAAAGAAGCGATAGAATTACTTGTAATTTATAATTATAGACTAGTATTATCAAGGGCTTGGCAATATAAAAAATCTATTCCATGGGAAATAGAAGATTTATTTATGGAGGGAATAGAACCTCTTATGAATGCGATTATTAAGTTTGATAATAATCAAACCGAAACTAAGCTCACTAGTTATGCAGTTTTTGCGATTGATAATAGCTATAAAATGTTATTAACATCACTTAAACGTTCTAAAAGATTTATGGATTCATTTGAAAGTAAGGTAAGTTTATCATCGCCTGTTTTTAAACGTGAGGACAGTTCCTTAACAATTGGAGATACGATAGTTGATAAAAGATATGAAGCAGAGCGACACCGAAAAGAAAATCGTGATCTGCTAATTGACGGGCTTAGTTGTTTGACGGCTAAGGAAAGAACTACAATTGAACTCAATTACGGATTAACCGAAGATGGTATTGAATATAGCCAAGAAGAAATCGCACAGCAAGTAGGTGTTAGTAGACAATGTGTGAATGGGCGAGAGAAAATAGCAATAGATAAAATGAGAACTTATTACTTAAAACAAAGAATATAAAAAAGCACTTAAAATTAATTGTGTGTTTTCAAATAATTTTCATAAGCACTTTGTTCTAAATTTAAGTTTAATTTTTGTTTAGGTTTTAGATTATAACTAGCGATAATATCTGTTATAAAATAAGATAATAAAGCAGGATTTTTAATTAATAATGGTCCTAGTAAGTAAGTTCCATAGAAATTATTATATGTAAAACCTTCATAAGTAGAATCGATGTTAGATTCTATTTTTTTAGTTCTTTCAAATAAATTACAATTAACATTTTCTAAATATGTAGTTCTATTCTGAACTCCTAATAATGATTTTTTTATTAATTTAGTTGTATATAATGATTCATCAACTAATCTTTTTGCTGATGTTTTAGCAGTATAATCGAATATATTTAAGGCTTCATTCATGTTTATACTTTTTCCGAACAGTTCAATACTATTACCAGTTACAAAAAAATACTTTTTGTTTTCAATATAATCTTTGATATCTTGTTTATATGCTAGTAAGTGATTTAGAGCTAGCAATTGATTGTTTTCAGTACCAGTACCTATATAAACAATATCGTAATCTTTAAAAGAAAAATCATCATCAAGTGAAAGTGAAACCACTTTTGTTTTGATTCCTATGTTATTTAAATTATATTCAAGGGCTTTAACATTTCCTGATTCACCATAAAGATTTAGTAAATCATGATATAAATGAGCTATTGTCAGCATTCTAAACCTTCTTTCATTAGAATATTAAAAGGAGTAACATAATCAAAGTTCAAAACAGCATATACATCATATTTATTTGTGTTTTTTAAATAAGTTGTGGTTTTATCTAGTGTTTCAAACGTTTTTATATCACAATTTAAATTTGAATATTTAATTCTTGTGGCTATATCAAATCTATTAGGTCCAACACAAATAATAGTCTTAACATTCTTTAAATTTTCAAAATCGATGTCATATAACCATGAAGTATCAAAGTGATTATATCTCCTACTAATTTCGTTCCAACCAATTATAATTGTTTTTTCTTCCTTGAAACTATTTATATAAAGTAGTGCTTGATTATATGTTGTGTTGTTTTCGGCTTTCGTACTTAATACTGTAATCTTAGTTGTTCTATAATTATATGTGTCTAAGGATTTAGTTGAAATTTTATTTAATGTTTTAGTTATTTTTTCTTTATCGATTATTAAACTAGTAGTTGTAAAGGCGGCGGCAGTATTATAAATTGAATATAGAATGGTTGAAGATAACTTTATTTTATTATTATCAATTATCATTTCTTTTTTTACGTAATCAATACTTGTGATTTCTAAGCCGGTATTTTTTTTAAATCCACAGTCGCAGTAATAATCACCTGTTGATTCAATATGGTAAAAATTATAATTTAATTTTGTATTACATTTAGGACAATATACAATATTAAGATTGTTAAAATTGTTCTTATTATAAGAATTTTTAGTTTTACTTAAAGAATAATAAGTAACTTTATTTTTATCAATAAATGTTTGTAAATATGGATCATCTGCATTTAAAATTAAATGTATTTTATTAGTTAAGGCTTTTTTAATTTCGTTACTAACTATATCAAAATGTCCTTGTCTAGGAGGTTGGTCTCTTGTAATATTAGTAATTACTACATGAGTTGGTTTAATATACGGGAAAACTAATTTAGCATACCTTTCATCAACTTCCATAACAAGAGCATCATTTTTAATTTCACCTTTAAAATTACAATGTTCTAATAGCAAAGTAATAATAGCGGTGTCAATATTTGAGCCACTGTCATTGTAAATTGTGTCATAATTGTTGTCTCTTAATATTTCAGTAATCAATTTTGAAGTACTTCCTTTTCCTGATGAACCGGTTACAGCAATAACTAATTTAGGTACTTTAAAGTGTTTTATAATATCTTTATTAACTTTTTTTGCTAATATAGCCGGCTTTACACTAATGTTTTTGTTTTTAAAAAAACCTAATTTTTGTAAGAACTTTCCAATCTTTAAGGCTGTTTTTCCTAATAATATACTAATTGTTTTTTTCAATTTAATCACCTATATGAATTATAGCATATTTTGTTTATTATTAAAATAGGCTACCTTTACTAAACAAGTAGTATATGATAAAATATAACTAGGTGAAATTATGAAAAATATTTTATTAATTTTTATTGTTGCGATAATAGGAATGCTATCTTACTTTATTAATCCTTACAACGAAAATGATGATACACAATATCACATGGTTAATATATTAGAATTTAAAAACCAATTTTTAGAAAATCCGTTCAATACAAAAATAGTAGGCGGAATAGCTAATGATTTTGGCTATGGAACTAGATTGTTTTATCCTCCACTTGCGCATACTTCGGTGGCCTTAATTGATATAGTGATTGATAATATTGAAATAAGTTTTAAAGCATTTAATTTTTTGATAGTATTCTTATCAGGATTAGCAATTTATTATTTGGCTAAAAAGATATTTGAAAATGATAAAATAAGTGTTCTAGCGGCTATTATATATATGTTATTTCCGTATCATTTATCTGATGTATTTATAAGGGATGCTTTAGCAGAAACATTAGTATTTGTTTTTATTCCTATTATTTTAAATGCAATATATTCTTTGTTTTATAAAGAAGGAAAGAATTTTTATTTATTATTTGTAGTAGGGTATGCTGGTGGGATTTTATCACATGCAACTATGATGATGTATTTTACTTTTTTAATAGTTATATTTTTAATGATAAATTTCAAAAAAACATTTTCAAAACAAGTATTTTTTAAATTACTTTATGCCTCGTTGTTTGTTTTGGGATTAACTTCGTTTTTTTGGGTACCAATGTTAGAGCATAACTTATTTGGGAACTATTTAGTTTTTAAAGAAGGAGTTATGGTTGAAGGAACCCAAGGTAATGGTTTATTCTTATATGAGTATTTTGATTATTTCAGTAAGGATCCAATTAGAATTAAATTTTATATTGATTTAGTTGTCGTTTTTTTACTCATTGTTTCATTAGTAAAATTAATTAAAGAAAAAGAAGTTAAGGGTTTTAATTTTTATATAATATTACTTGGCGCGGTAGCGATTTATATGTCAACAATAGTATTCCCATGGGATATATTTCCGAAATCATTGCGGGTTATACAATTTCCTTGGCGGATGGTAACTTATGCTTGTTTATTTATTAGTTTAATTGCGCCTATATGTATGAAAAATGCTAGAAATGGAATGTTCTATGGAACAATTGTATTGTTATTATTAAGTAGTTTTATAAGTTTTAATAATGTTCCGCAAAAGGAATTAGACGGATATAATTATTATGTTGCAATGGGATGGCAACAAGAGTATTTACCTGTTACTACTGGTGAAAATATGGATTATTTTAATAACAGAGGTAATGTAATAACAGGAAATGGAGAGGCTTATATTATAGAGAACAATGTTCCATATTTAAAGTTTGAAGTGATTGAATCTGGTATTTTAGAGTTACCGAGGCTTTATTACTTAGGATATACTTTAATAAATGAGAATAATGAGGAAATAGAAATCTATGAAAATGATTACGGATTTATTGAAGCCAATATTGAAAAAGGGGTATATACATTAGAATATACCAAAACAACGGCAAATAAAGCGGCAGAAGTAGTAAGTTTAATGAGTTTAATTAGTATAGGAGTGTTAAGATGGAAAAAATTAGTTTAGTTATTCCTTGTTATAATGAGGAAGAAGTATTACCTTTATTTTATGAAGAAATTAATAAAGTAATTAATGATTTTAAAGGAATTAAGTTTGAAATAATATTAGTTAATGATGGCAGTAAAGATAATACACTAAAATTGATGCGGGACTTCGCGAGAAAAGATAAAAAAATTAGATATATTTCGTTTTCAAGAAATTTCGGTAAAGAAGCAGCAATTTTGGCTGGATTAGAGTACGCGACTGGTGATTATATTGCGACTATGGATGCAGATTTACAAGACCCACCTGAATTATTACATGAAATGTATGAAACTTTAAAAAACGAAGAATATGACTGTGTTGCGACAAGAAGTGTTAGTAGAAATGGATATGGTTTTTTTAGAAAACTGTTTACAAAGATGTATTATAAATTAATTAATAAAATATCAAAAACAAAGGTAGTTGATGGCGCTAGGGATTTTAGATTGATGACTAGACAAATGCTTGATTCAGTTCTTAGTTTAAAAGAATATAATAGATATTCAAAAGGAATATTTTCTTGGGTTGGTTATGAAACCAAATGGATAACTTTTGAAAATCAAGAAAGAGCAGCTGGGACGACTAAGTGGAATTTTTTTAAACTTTTTTCTTATTCTTTAGAGAGTATAATGGGGTTTTCGACTGTCCCACTATTAATATCATCATTTGTAGGAATCATATTTTGTTTAATTGCTTTTATATTAGTCATATATATAATTATAAGCACATTAATATATTCTAATCCGGTTGCTGGTTGGCCATCACTTGTATGTATTATTTTATTCATTACAGGTATTCAATTATTCTGTATTGGAATAGTTAGTCAATATTTAGCAAAAACATATTTAGAAATTAAAAATAGGCCTATATATATTGTAAAGGAAACAGAAGATGATAAAATTATTTAATAAATATAAAGAAATAATTAATTATCTGATTTTTGGTGTTTTAACAACTATCGTTAGTTTAGTTGTTTATTATGGGTTAGTTGCAACAATATTAGATGCATCTAATCCTTTTGAACTTCAAATAGCTAATATTATATCTTGGATTATAAGTGTTTTATTTGCTTATATAACTAATAGGAAATATGTTTTTGCCAGTACAAATAAGAATAAATTAAAAGAAGTATCAACATTTTTTTCTTCAAGGATAGTTACTTTAATAATTGATATGGCAATAATGTATTTAGGGGTAAGTTTATTAAAAGGTAGTGATACAATAATTAAATTAATATCACAAGTTATTGTTATTGTTGGGAATTACATTCTTAGTAAACTAATTGTTTTTAAAAAGGAGAAGGAATGAAAAAAAGAAAAATACTATATGGAAGAATAATATTAGTGTTATTAATATTATTATTTATTTGCTTTGCTATTTTTCTATTAGTTAGAGAAAATGGTGAACAACCAGAACAAGAAGAGCAAGAAGGGCAACAAGAACCAGTTGTCGAAACTATTCCAGCTTTATCTAAAACAGATTTTTCAAATGATATAATAAACAGTAAAGTTTCAGATGAAGTTGAAACTAAAATTGTAAATTTTATTAATGAATATTACAGTATAATGGCTAAATTAGAAACAAAAGATGTTACAACTAGTTTTTATGAAGTTAATGAAAGTGCTTTAATATACCAAACGGTTATAGATTTATTAGTTGAATTAAGATCAATGAAACATGTTGATTTAACTTTGTATGACGCTACTTATGATTTAGAAATAACTGATGTTACAATGGAAGATAATATTATGGAAGTAACAGTATTAGAAGATAGTTACTTAAATTTCAGTTTTATGAAAGATATAAAAACAGAAGTTTTAAATGTTTCAAACACTTTTACTTTTGCTAATATAAATGGAAGTTATGAACTAATTAAATATAAAAAAGCTCAGGATTTTTATGTTTTGGTAACTGATAAATATGACGGTGGGGGAATAGATGAACTTAGGTCTATAAAAGTTGATTATATTAGTCAAACAGTAGGGAAGGTAGCTGAGTTAAAAAATGATTATAATGAATTTTTAGAAACTGGGATTACTAGTGATAAAGATTGTTTATATGAATACGATAGAGATGCTGCTGATTTGTATAGTCATGAATGGATAGGCAGTAGAAATGATGAATGGATGACCTTTGGTTCTAACTGCCAAAACTATGCATCACAAGTTTTGATAGCTGGTGGGATTCCGATGGATCCAGTTGGTAATGCTAACAAACAATTACAATGGAAATTTTATGATAGTTCTTACAATTTAAAAGAAGAAGAAAAAGGTTATAATTATACATGGACATATGTACCTTATTTTTATTCTTATGCAAAAGATAATACTGGACCAGGTTTATGCGCAACAGTTGATGAAAATATTTATTTTGCTGAGGCTGGTGATGTGATTCAATTAGGGACTATTTGGTATGATAGACATACTGTTGTTGTGACAAAACCTTATAAAAAAGATGGCGTTGTTCAGGATGTTTTACTTAATTCAAATTCAGTTGATTTGAAGAATTTCCCCTTATCAGCATATACATATCCATATGCTAGATTAATTAAAGTTCATGGATATAATTAGGAGTTTATTATGAATATTGGAATAGCAACAGCACTATTAATAGGATATATTATTTTATATTTTAATGAAAAGAATAATGATTTATTAATTCAAAAAATAATTTTTAATATTACAACACTGATATATTTTGTAATAGGAGTTATTTTATTACTATTATTTTATTATATTATTGATATTAGATATATTATATTAGTGTTATATGGAATATCATTTGGTTATAATTTTATTGTTTCGTTTCTTATAATAGGGGGGATAAAACTAATTCATTTATTTTCTAAAAAAACTAGGCAAGCTGATAGTAAATATAAATTAAGTATTAATTCACTACCACTTGTATGTTATGGATATATTTTATTAGTTTTATATTTATTGTGGTAATAAAAAAGGTTTATGAGTTTCATAAGCCTTTTAACATTCATTTTTATATTCGCAATAATAAGCATGGTATTCATCATATGTTAGTTTAGATTCATACACTTTTGTTGCTAATTCTACTCCCAAGTATCTATAATGCCATGATTCATAACTATATCCGGTTAATTCTTCTTTACCTTCTGGATATCTTAGTATAAATCCATATTTATGAGCATTATCTTTTAACCATGCAAATTCATCGGTAGTAGCAAACTCGTTTCCAATATTTCCATAAGTAACTATATCAAGTGCAAGTCCAGTCTCGTGCTCTGAATATCCTGGTCTAGCAGCATAATTATCTCCATATAAATCATGTTGTTCTTTTTGAATTTCATATGTTCTAAATGAAGAATTTACTAGTAAAGTCAAATCTAAATCATTTGCATCTTTCCACATTCTAACATAATTATTATAAACTTCTTCTTTGACTTGATGACCTTCATAAGCATACATATTAGAAATATCAACTAGGTCATCTGGGTTATAATTTTTTGGTAAATAATTATATTTATTCACCAACATTGTATTACTAACTTCTACTTCTTCTGGATTTTCATAGTTGTTTTCATTTGCTCTTGTGTTAACAAGTGCAATTATTGTATCAATATCTTGGGTATTTACATTTCCGGCTACTTCTAAATATTCATTATAATTATTAGGAATATAATACTTAGCTGTAATAAATTTAGGTATTAAATCATAATAGTTGTCATTTAAAATTCTAGTAATCTCTGTTTCATCTAGTAATTCCATAATAGATGTTGCTTCTTCTTCTGTATATCCTAAGTTAACTAAATCCTTATGTGTTGTATCAATCCCCTGAATTGCTTTAATTATTATAATAACAACAATAATAATAACTATAACAATAAATCCCCTTATAACTTCTTTTTTTAATTTCATTTAATCATACCTTTCTATTAACATTATACTATAAAATGAATATAGTTTCAAGAAATGGTTTTTAATTAATTTGTAATTTATGAAGTTAAATAACATATTAATTAATAGGTGATTTATTTGAAAAAAGTAATATATTGTTTTTTAATTTTAACTCTTTTAATTCCTAGCTTTGTTTCGGCTGAAACAATTCTAGCGCCATCTGCTTCATCAGTTATTGTCTTAGAACATTCAACTGGTGAAGTTATATACGAACGTAATTCGCATGAAAAAAGAAACCCTGCTTCTATGACTAAAATAATGACAATGTTATTAGTTATGGAAAGTATTGAAAAAGAAATTATTAATTGGGATGATATAGTAACAGTTTCTGAAAATGCTTCTTCTATGGGAGGGAGTCAGATTTTATTAGAAACAGGCGAAAAAATGAGTGTTTATGATTTGTTTAAAGGTTTGGCTGTCGCTAGTGGGAATGATGCGGCTGTTGCGTTAGCTGAAAAAGTAGCTGGTAGTGAAGAAATTTTTGTTGAAATGATGAATAATAAGGCCAAAGAACTAGGGTTAGAAAATACTAATTTTAAAAATAGTCATGGTTTAGATGAAGTTAACCATTATTCAACTGCTCATGATATGGGAATAATGGCAAGTGAATTATTGAAGTATGAAAAAGTGATTGAATTTACTTCGATTTATGAGGATTATTTAAGAAAAGATACTGACAGAACTTTTTGGTTAGTTAATACTAACAGGTTAGTTCGATTTTATGAAGGTGTGGATGGTTTAAAAACTGGTTATACTAAGGATGCGTTATTTTGTTTAACAGCAACAGCTTATAAAAATGATATGAGAATAATAACTGTTGTTATGGGAGAACCTGATAGTAAAACAAGAGATGCTGAGGTTGCTAGTATATTTGATTATGTATACGCACAATATGGATTAAATAAAATTATAGATAAAAATCAAAGTTTAGAACTAGTGCCTATTGAAAAAGGGAAAGTGGAAAATGTTGAAGTAGCAGCAATTGAAGATATCAGTGATCTATATTTGAAAAATAAAGGTGAAGTTGAATTTAATTATGAAGTAAAAGTAGAAAACATTAAGGCTCCTGTAAAAATAGGTGATGTTGTTGGGAAGGTTTTAATAAAAGAAGGTGAGCAAGTTATAAAAGAAGTTGACGTTACCGTAAAAGAAGATGTTGAAAAAGCTAATATATTTGAACTATTTTATAGATATTTAAATCAAGTGTTAAGATAGAAATATCTTTTTTTTAATTGTGTAAATGAAATGTTTTTATTATAAAATATTTGTAAAGTGAATTATTATATGATAAAATAAAGTAGGAGGTTAAATATGGAAAAATATATACCTGACAAATATCAAAAAAGTATATTTAGTATAGATTACGACGTTTTATATAAAAACGGAATAAGATGTTTATTTATGGATTTAGAAAACACAATTGTTCCTATAACTATAAAAGAACCTAGTAAAAAAATTAGAGAACTATTCGATGATTTGAAAACAAAAGGATTTAGAATAATAATATTTTCAAACGCACCAAGAAAAGTGGTGAAACCATTTAAAGAAATATTAGATGTTGATTGTTGTGCAAACGCAAAAAAGCCATTCAAAAAAAAATATAAACAAATTTTAAGTACTTATAATTTAAATGTGGCAGAAGTTGCTTGTATCGGAGATCAGCTGTTAACTGATATAGCTGGTGGGAATAAAATGGGGTTAACGACTATATTAGTTAATCCAATTGGGACAAAGGAAAGATTTGTTACCAAAATAGCTAGAAAAGTTGAAAAAAGAATTTTTAAAAAATTAAGAAAGAATGATTTATTTACAAAAGGAAAGTATTATGAATAAATGTTTAGGATGTGGTCAACTAACTGAAAAAGAGTTATGTGACCGTTGTTTTAGAATAAGGCATTATAATGATTACCAAGTTTCAAATAAAACAAATGATGATTATATACCGATATTAAAAAATATAGGAAAGACAAAAGATTTAGTAGTAGTAGTAGTAGATTTATTTAATGCCGTAAATTTAAAAGAATTAACTAAATATTTAAATAATGATATTTTACTAGTTTTAACTAAACGTGATGTATTACCTAAAAGTGTTTATGATGTTAATTTATTAAGTTATGATTATGGAATTAATTGTGTTGATAAAATAATAATTAGTAGCAATAAAAACTATAATTTTGATTTGTTATATGAAAAAATAAATGAGTATAAAAAATCAACTAATGTTTATGTTGTTGGATATACTAATGCCGGAAAATCTAGTATGATAAATAAGATAATTTATAATTATTCCGATAATGATTCATTAATAACAACCAGTCCTATCGCATCAACTACATTAAATGAAATAAATATTAACATTAATGATGAATTAACTTTAATAGATACTCCAGGAATATTGTTAGATAAAGATTTGAGTTTAACACCTAATAAAAGTGTATTAAAAAAAATAGTTCCAAGTAAAGAAATAAAACCAACTGTTTTTCAAGTTAAGTCTAGTCAAACAATTATTATTGATGAATTTGCTAAAATATATTTAGAAAATATTAATGTTACACTTTACATGTCTAATAATTTAAAAATTAGAAGAGTTTATAAAGAAGATATATCAGAGTATAAAAAAGTTATATATGTTGATAATGAAGATATCGTGATAAGAGGACTTGGTTTTATCAGTACTAAGGGAAAAGGAATAGTTACTATTTATACAAATGAAGATGTTGAAATATATACAAGAGAAAGGTTAATATAACCTTTTTTTGATGACAAACAAATTTTTGTATGGTATAATTTTAAAAGGTGATAAAATGATTGCTAATGTATTAGTAGAGATAAGAAAACTTGATAAAACTTTTTCGTATAGTATACCAGTTGATTTAAATGTAGTAGTAGGATCACGGGTATTAGTTCCGTTTGGTAATCAAGTATTAGAAGGTTTTGTTATGGAATTAATAGAGGAAGTTGATTTCAAAGTTAAAGATATAATAAAACTAATAGATGAAGAACCGATTTTAAATGAAGAATTATTAAAACTTGGTAATTATATGAAAAAAACTTTATTTTGTAATTTAATAACTTGCTATCAAGCTATGTTACCGCCAGCTTTAAAAGCGAATAAAAATAATAAAACAACTAGAAAGACACTTACTTATGTAAAAAAAGGTTCTATGTATGATTCTTATATTCCGTCTAATCAGAAAGAAAAACTTATATTAGAAATGGTTACAAAAGAAATTCCAAAACTAAAATTAAATGAAATATCTAGTTATATGGTTGATAAACTAATTAAAAAAGAAGTTTTAGTTCAATATTCTAAGGAAGTTTATAGATTAACTGTTGAAGATGATATAGAACGAATTAATTTTGATTTAACAAAGCAACAAGAGGATGTTATTAATCAAATTAAATTTAACTATCAGCCATATTTACTTCATGGCGTAACTGGTTCTGGTAAAACAGAAGTGTATATTAGATTGATAGAGGAAGTGTTAAAAGAAAACAAAAAAGCCATAATTCTGTTACCAGAGATAAGTTTAACTCCACAATTTTTAAATAGGTTCCAAAAAAGATTTGGCTCTAAAATTGCGGTATTGCACAGTAAGTTATCAAGTGGTGAGAAATATGATGAATGGAGAAAAATCAATAAAGGAGAAGCTGATATTGTAATAGGGGCAAGAAGTGCAGTTTTCGCACCATTTAAAAACATAGGAATAATTATTCTAGATGAAGAACATTCAACTACTTATAAGCAAGAAAATAATCCTAATTATAATGCAGTTGATATAGCTTTAACAAGAGCGAAATATCATGATTGTCCAGTTGTACTAGGGAGTGCTACTCCATCAGTTGAAAGTTATACTAGAGCTAAAATGGGGATATATAAACTATTGGAAATGACTGATAGAGTTAATAATATGTTACCACTCATCAAATGTATTGATATGAAAGAAGAATTTAAAAATAAAAATTTTATTTTTTCTAAATTATTAACTGAAAAAATCAATTTCGCATTGGCAAAACAAGAACAAATTATAGTTTTATTAAATAGACGTGGTTATACAACAATAGTTAATTGTCCTAATTGTGGATTTGTCCACAAATGTGATAGTTGTGATATACCTCTAACATATCATTTAAAGAAAAATAAAATGTTATGTCATTATTGTAATCATGAAGAAAATAAAAAATATAAATGTGATGTATGCGGAGAAAGTTTAAAAGACAGAGGACTAGGAACTGAAAAATTAGAAGAAGAATTACAAAAAAAGTTTAACACGGCTAAAATTATTAGAATGGATTATGATACAACTAAAAGCAAAACCGCTCATAAAAAAATAATAACTGATTTTGAAGAAGGAAAATACGATATCTTGGTTGGAACAGGAATGATTGCAAAAGGGCTAGATTTTCCTAATGTGACTGTGGTTGGAGTCATAAACGGTGACAGCACATTGATGTTACCTGATTTTAGAAGTGCTGAAAATACATTTCAATTACTATATCAAGTTGCTGGAAGAGCTGGTCGTGGTGATAAACTAGGTGAAGTTATCATTCAATGCTTTAATAAAGACCATTACAGTTTGGTTAATATAAAAAACTATGATTATATTTCTTTTTATGAAGAAGAAATGAAGATAAGAAAAATTTTGAAATACCCACCGTATTATAACTTGACTGTTATTAAATTACAGTCAATAGATGATTTAAAATGTGAAACAGAGGGGAAAAAAATAGTTGATTATCTTAAAAAAAATAAAAACATTATTGTTTTAGGACCTAGTGTTAGTATTCATGCTAAAATAAACAATGTATATAATTATCAAATAATTATTAAGTATAAAAATAAAAAAGAAATAGCAGAAGCATTAAAATTTATATCAAATATGTATGTAAATAATAAATTTGTTAAAGTAAGTATTAACTTTAATTATTAATTATGATAAAATATAAAAAGGTGATAAAAATGGATTTTATGGATATAGAAATTGAAAAAGAATTAAAAATAGTTTATATGGGAACGCCTGATTTTGCAGTAACAGTCTTAAAAGGCTTATTAAGTGAGTATAAAATTAGAGCAATTGTAACTCAGCCTGATAAAATTAGAGGAAAAGATAATGAAGTTAGTTTCTCACCTGTAAAAAAGGTAGGAATTGATAATTCAATCTTGGTATTACAACCAGAAAGAATTAAAGATGAGTATGAAGAAATATTAGAATTAAAACCAGATATAATTATTACATGCGCTTATGGTCAAATTATTCCTAAAAAAATATTAGATTGCCCTCGTTTAGGTTGTATTAACGTGCATGCATCATTACTTCCAAAATTAAGAGGAGGAGCGCCTATTCATAAAGCAATACTTAATGGTTATAAAAAAACAGGGATTACTATTATGTATATGAACCAAAAAATGGATGAAGGTGATATCATATCACAAAGAGCGATAGATATACTGGAAACAGATACTGCTAGTAGTTTACACGATAAATTAAGTATTTTAGGTAGTGAATTATTAATGGAAACACTACCTAGTATTATAGCCGGGACTAACGAAAGAACTAAACAAGATGATACTATTGCAACGTATGCTTCTAATATTAGACGAGAAGATGAAAGATTAAATTTTAAAGAAACAAAACATCAAGTTTATAATCAAATAAGAGGATTAAATTCATGGCCAGGAGCTTATTGTTTATATGAAGGTAAAATATTGAAGGTTTGGACAAGTTATATTTCAGATGAATATCCACAAGGATTTAATGGGCAAATTACTAAAATATACAAAGATGGATTTGGAGTTAAAGTAAGTAATGGTGAAGTTGTTATAACAGAAGTTCAATTAGAAGGTAAAAAAAGAATGGCGGCAATTGATTTTGTTAATGGAACTGGAAAAGATATACTTGGGAAAGTTTTAAGTTAATGAAAAAATTAAAAGAAAATTTTAAAAAAATTAAGGAATTATTAGCAAATAAAAGATATAGAGCTATAATTATATTAGGTCTATATCTTATATTTTTTGTTGTTGTTGTTTTAATTATAAACAGTTTTAATAATACAACACCTATTCCTAAAACTAAAAATGAACAATTGTTAAGTGATACATCGTATAATTATATTATAAATGATGAAACGATTGAATTTGATAATGGTATTTATATATATAACAATAATGAAACTGATATAAGCGATATTCCTTATGACATAATAACGCCAGAACTATTTATTGAATTACTTGATAAAGGAACTAAAATATCAACTAACCATGCCTTTAATTATGAAACATACGGAATTTCTTATAAGGATTATGAATTTATAATTAATGATAAAGTTATTACGCAAACTGGTGATGTTGAAATAAATGTCTTTGGGGAAGATGAATATGAAAAAATTGAAATTATTTTAAATGATTACAAAGAGTACAATATAATATTTGAGAATTAAAAGGAGTTAAAAATGGATATAGTAGTAATAATAATAGTTCTAGCAGGGTTAGCTGTATTAGTGTTTAAGAAAGTAGACAGTTTTATTTATTATATAGCGATAGTAGATATCTTTTTAAGGATATTAGATTTTTTAGGTAATAATATTCCGATAATAGAACTGAAAAATTTCTTCAATAATTATTTTCCTAATGACTTATTCGATCTAACAGCAAGATATACAGATGGAATATTCACAACGGTGTTGTTTTGGGTAATTATAATTATATATATAGTTTTTGAAGCAAGAATAATATCAACTTTTATGAAGAAAAAATAGGCTAAATACTGGGAGGAAATTTATGAAAGCATTTACACTTATAGAACTAGTAGCAGTCGTTATAATTTTAGCTATTGTTGCATTAATAGCAACACCAATAGTTTTGGATGTAATAGAAGAAACAGAAAAATCTGCTAATCTATCACAAGCTTATTTATTACTAAGCGGAGCAGAAGAATTATATAATACAAGTCAACTTATGGAAGAAAATTTATCAATGTTTAATGGTCAAAATGATTTATATGACATAATAGACATGACAAAAGAAAAACCAGAAATAGGTGATGTAGTTATAACTAAGGACGGAAAGATAAATCTTGCGGTTTACATTGATGGTTATTGTTATAGAAAAGGTCTAGATGATGAAGCCATAACTTCAAATCAAGAAGATTCAAGTGAATGTAAAATTCCTGTTGAAATAGTAGAAGAAAAAATGAGTTTCTCAACTTGGGTGTGGCATTTACCGGAATTATCAGCAGATCAAGAAGGGTATATAGAAAAATTAAAAACATATAATGTTAAACGTGTATATTTATATTTAAGATTGGATATAACTGAATATGACTATGCCTTTTATCAAGAAATAGTAAAAAAGTTTATTGATAACGGATTAGAAGTAGAGTTTTTATTTGGAGATCCGGGATATATTAAGTCTGATAATTTATATAAAATTGATGAATTTTATAATTATATTGAAGGTTATAATGCAATAACAGAAGTTAAGTATCAAGTGAAAACTATTCATGCCGATGTAGAGCCTTACGCATTGGATGAATGGGATACTGATAAAGCAGGTGTAATTTTATTGTATCAAAAATACTTGGAAACACTAAATAATAAGTTTTCTGATTATGAAATAAATGTTGATTTTCCGTTTTGGCTTGATTTAGAAGAAGATGAAGCGAACGTCAAGTATAATAATGAATATGGAGAAGGTTTATTGTTTGAATACGTTACAACAAAAGTTGATGGAATAACTATTATGTCATATCGAGATACTGTGTCTTCAATAATCGATAAAATAGATTCACAAGTAGAATATTATAATAATGTGCAAGTTGCGGTTGAATATAAAAACTTATTTGCAGATAATCCTGACGAAGCGCCAAAAGTTACATTTTATGACAACGGTTTAGAGTACATGTTCGATGTATTGAATCAAGTAGATGAACTAGTTAAAACACAGTTTCCAGATAGAAGTGTTTCATACGCTATACACGAATTAATTGCTTTACGACCTTAAACAGAATTGATTTCAATTCTTTTTTTGTAGACAAAAGTATGTTTGTATAGTATAATTATATTGGAGTTGAGTAATATGTATGAATATATAAAAGGAATTATAAAAGATATAGACAGTAATTATATAGTTTTAGATAATAATGGGATAGGATATGTAATTTATTTACCTAATCCATACGTATATAACATTGAAGAGGAAAAAACAGTATTTGTTTACCAACATTTACGAGAAGATGAAAATACATTATACGGTTTTAAGAATATAGAAGAAAAGAAATTATTTTTAAAATTAATTAATGTAAAAGGATTGGGGCCTAAAATGGCACTGCCGATGTTGGCAACCGGATCAATAAATGGTATAATTGATGCGATAGAAAGAGAAAATTTATTGTATTTAAAAAAATTCCCGAAAATAGGAGAAAAATTAGCTAAACAAATAATTTTAGATCTAAAAGGTAAATTAAAATATGATAATAAGACTATTGATCAAGATAACGATGAATTAATAAGCGTATTAAAAGGGTTGGGTTATAAAAATAGTGATATAACTGCAATAGTTAAACAAATTGATTTTACAATTCCAATAGAAGAGCAAGTAAAAGTTGCTTTAAAACTGTTATTAAAATAAGGAGTGATATTATTAAAATAGGTATTGATTTCGATGATACAATTGTAAATACAAAAAAAATTGTAGAAAAATATGCAAAAAAGTATAATGTTGATATTAAAAATGATGAAGAAAAATATAATTTATATACTAATTATATAGATGAAATGACAGAGGAATTGGAACTACTAGATGGTGCTTTACATTATTTGAATTTACTTTCAAAAAATCATGAATTATATTTGATAACAGCTAGAAGTACATTTTATAGTCCTAACTTAATAGAATTAACCAGGGCATTTATTAAGAAAAATAATATAAAATTTAATGGTGTTTTTTTTAATCTTTATAAGGAAAATAAAGCGAAAAAGTGTTTAGAACTTGGTATAAATTTATTTATTGATGATGACATAAATAATTGTAAAGCAGTTAATGATAAAGGAATAGATGTCATTCATTTTGCTGGAAGCGAATATGTGTCAAAAAGAAACTGGAAAGAAGTATATGAATATATAGAAGGTGAGAATGATGGAAGACAGAGTTATTAGTGCGGATGAATTAAAAGAAGATAGTTTTGAGAAATCAATTAGACCTGTTTCGATTGATGAATATATAGGGCAATCAGAAGTAAAAGAAAACATGAATATATTTATTAAAGCAGCTTTAATGAGAGAAGAAGTTTTAGATCATGTTTTATTACATGGCCCACCGGGATTAGGTAAAACCACATTAGCGCATATTATAGCTAATGAAATGGGGACTAACATAAGAACTATTAGTGGTCCTGCTATTGAAAAAACTGGGGACTTAGCTGCTGTTTTATCTAATTTAGAACAAGGGGATGTGTTATTCATTGATGAAATACACAGAATTCCTAGATTTATTGAAGAAACACTATATTCAGCAATGGAGGATTTTACATTAGATATTTTAGTAGGAGCAGATAGTAGTGCTAGAAGTATTAAAATTGATTTACCACCATTTACATTAGTCGGCGCAACAACTAGAACAGGAGACTTAACAGGTCCTTTACGTGATAGATTTGGAATAGTTTCTAAGTTAGCGTATTATACTGATTTAGAATTACAGGCGATAATTACTAGGACCAGTAAAGTTTTAAATTGTGATATTGAAGAAAACGCAGCTTTAGAACTTGCTAGAAGAAGTAGAGGAACACCTAGAATTGCTAATAGGTTGTTTAAGCGTGTTAGAGATTATGCACAAGTGTTAGGCGAAGGATATGTTGATAAGAAAATAATTGAAATCGCACTTGGAAAGTTAAAGGTAGATTCATTTGGTTTAGATGAAACAGATTATAGTTTATTAAAATCAATAATAGAAAGATTTAATGGTGGACCTGTTGGAATTGATGCCCTTGCATCTTCAATTGGGGAAGAACAAACAACAATAGAGGATGTTTATGAACCATTTTTACTACAAAATGGCTTTCTGAAAAGAACAAGTAGAGGCAGAGTTGTAACGGATAAAGCATATGAACATTTAGGTTTAAAGAAGTAGGTGAATTTATGAAAACAGATGATTTTGACTATTATTTACCAGAGGAATTAATCGCTCAGACACCATTACTAGATCGGAAAACTTCTAAGTTAATGGTGTTGGATAAAAAAGAAACTAACATAACACATGATTCTTTTTATAATGTAACCAATTATTTAGAAAAGGATGACATATTAGTTTTAAATAATACGAAAGTTATGCCCGCACGTTTAATGGGAGTAAAAGAAGAAACTAATGCAGTTATAGAAATATTGTTATTATCTGAATTGGAAAATGATACATATACTTGTTTAGCTAAGCCAGCTAAAAGAATAAAAATAGGAACAGTTATTAAATTTTCTGATAAATTAAGTGCAGAATGTATAAAGTGTGAAGAAGACGGGATAAGAATATTGAAGTTTATTTATCAAGGTATATTTTTAGAAATATTGGAGGAATTAGGTGAAATGCCATTACCGCCTTATATCAAAGAAAAACTAGAAGATAAAAATAGATACCAAACTGTTTATGCTAAAAATGTAGGAAGTGCAGCCGCACCAACTGCGGGGTTACATTTTACAACTGAAATATTAAAAGAATTAGAAAAAAAAGGTGTTATTATTGTTTATATAACATTACATGTTGGACTTGGAACATTTAGGCCGGTAAGTGTTGAAGATGTTAAAAGTCATGTTATGCACAGTGAATTTTATATGATGGATACAAAAACGGCTGAGGTTTTGAATAATAAGAAAAAAAGAATAGTTGCAGTTGGTACAACAACAACTAGAACATTAGAGGCAATATTACAAAAATATTCTGAATTTAAAGCTTGTGAAGGATATACCGATATATTTATATATCCGGGCTTTAAGTTTAAAGCTATTGATGCATTAATAACTAATTTTCATTTACCTAAATCAACGTTATTAATGTTAATAAGTGCGTTTTATAGTCAAGAAAAAATACTTGAAGCATATAATGAAGCAGTGGAAAAAAAATATCGTTTTTTTAGTTTTGGTGATAGTATGATAATAAAATGATAAAAAAATAAAAAAAATTAAAAAAATAGTTGCATTATGAAATAAAGTGATGTATAATTAATTATGTCGTGAGACAAATTAGTTGCTGCCTGAGTGGCGAAATTGGTAGACGCACAGGACTTAAAATCCTGCGGGAGTCAA
>CAYJPP010000015.1:26054-27958 GCA_964372175.1 uncultured Muribaculaceae bacterium | reverse complement strand
AAATATAGTGGGTTAACAGAAAAAGACATAAAAAATATAATCGCACAATAGTGTGTTTTTCTTTTATTATTAATATAAATAAGATACTTTTATTGCAATTTGATATATATAATTATATAATGTAAGTGGTGATTAAAATGGATAGTAATTTAAAAAGAAGTATTATATTACAGCATTATCAAAATCCAATGAATAAAGGACTAATAGAAGATGATTCATATACAAAAATAAATATGAATAATGAAAGCTGTATTGATGAAATAAACTTAATGTTAAAAATAGAAAATAATATTATTAAAGATATTAAATTTGATGGTGAGGCATGTGCAATATCAACTAGTTCTAGTTCAATTATGATAGAAACATTAATTGATAAAACAGTTGTAGAAGCACTTGAAATAATAAATAATTTTGAAAACATGATTTCAGAAAAAGAATATAGCGAAGAAATTTTAGAACAAGCGATTGTATATGATGAAATATATAAACAACCAAATAGAAAAAAATGTGCATTACTTTCTTGGTGGGGAGTTAAAAAAGTACTAGAAAATAGGTGAAAATTTGATAAAAGGAATAAGTATAGATGTAATAGAAAAAATCTCTAAATCAAAAAATGAACCCAATTGGATGTTGGATTTTAGAAAAGAAGCCTATTTAGAATTTGAAAGTTTTGAAAATCCTTATTTTGGACCTACCTTAAATATAGACTATGATAATATTACATTTTATAAAAAAATAAGCGATCTTAAAAACGATTGGTCAAAAGTAGATAAAGAAGTTAAAGATATTTTTGATAATGTAGGATTAATAGAAGCAGAAGAAAAATATTTAGGAGGAGTAGGCGCCCAATTTGAATCAGAAGTTGTATACCACAATATGTTAAAAGAACTAGTTGATAAAAATATTATCTTTTGTGATACTGATACAGCATTAAAAAAACATCCAGAATTATTTAAACAATATTTTAATAACTTAGTAAAATATGATGAAAATAAATTTACAGCCTTAAACAGTGCAGTATGGAGTGGGGGAACATTTATATATATCCCACCTAATGTTAAACTAGAAAGACCCTTACAAAGTTATTTTAGAATTAATACAAAAAACATGGGACAATTTGAAAGAACTATAATTATAGTTGATGAAAATAGTGAACTACATTATATGGAAGGTTGTACAGCTCCAACTTATACAACTGATAGCTTACATGCAGCCGTAGTTGAGATATATGTTAAGAAAAATGCTAAATGCCGTTATACAACAATACAAAATTGGTCAACTGATGTTTATAACTTAGTTACTAAACGTGCCATTGTTGAAGAAAATGGTACCATGGAATGGATTGATGGTAACATCGGTTCTGGAATTAATATGAAATACCCTTCTTGTATATTAAAAGGTGATAATTCAGTAGGTAATACAATATCTATTGCAGTAGCTACTAATAATCAATATCAAGATACAGGCGCTAAAATGATCCACTTAGGTAAAAATACTAAAAGCAATATTATAAGTAAATCAATAGCTGCAAGTGGAGGAATTTGTAATTATAGAGGAACAGTTAACATATCTAAAAAAGCAATTAATGCAATTAGTAAAATAAAATGTGATACCATTTTAATAGATAAAAATTCTAAAAGTGATACAATACCAACTAATATAGTTAATAATAATACCGCTATATTAGAACACGAAGCAACTATATCTAAAATAAATAAAGATCAATTATTTTATTTGATGAGTAGAGGAATAAATGAAGAACAAGCCAAAGAATTATTAATAATGGGATTTATTGATAAATTTAAACGAGAACTTCCAATGGAATACGCTGTTGAATTAAATGCATTAATGAAAAAATACTTTTAAACTGAAAAAATCAGTTTTATCTTGGAGTAATTGAATAA
>CAYJPP010000015.1:0-25954 GCA_964372175.1 uncultured Muribaculaceae bacterium | reverse complement strand
TGAAAAAATACTTTTAAACTGAAAAAATCAGTTTTATCTTGGAGTAATTGAATAACTACTTGCCTTATTAAAAAAAATGTATTATAATTAATAGTAGGAGGAATGTATGAAGAATTTATTATTAGGACTAGCTTGTTTAACAATATTTACAGGGTGTGGGACACCAAAAGAAGAAGAAGCAATGAAAACATTAGCTGATGCATATTATGAAGCTCATTTAAAAGGTTCTGATTCATTAACAGAAGCAGAGATTACAATTGCTGATATTAAGGCTATGAATGAGAATGAAGCATTAACTCAAAAATATGATTTAGGTGAAGTATCTCATTGTAAAGATACAACTTCAGTTGAATTAACAATTAATCAAGCAGATAAAACAATTACAGAATATAGTTATAAATTAGAATGTGAATAAAAATATTAAAAAGTATCAAACTTATTGTTTGGTATTTTTTTATTTATTTAAATAAAATAAATGGTTAACTAATTAGTAAAATTAAAAATATAAGGTTAACTGATGTATTGAATTATTCATTTGTATATGTTTTTTAGTGATGTTATAGTGGTAGGGAAAGGAGGAAAAAATGCTTAATCAATCAATTTTAGTTGGACGTATAGTTCGTGAACCAGAAGTAAAAGAAACTGATAACGGAACAAAGGTTACTAATATTACATTAGCTGTTCAAAGGCCATTTAAAAACAATAATGGTGAATATAATACTGATTTTATTTCTTGTGTATTATGGAAAGGTATTGCTGAATCAACTGCTGAATATTGCAAGAAAGGAGATTTAATTGGTATTAGAGGTAGAATTCAAACCAGACAATATGAAGATGAATTAGAAGAAACAAAAAACGTAGTTGAAGTTGTAGCAGAGCGAGTTACATTCTTATCTTCAAATAAAAAAACAGAAGAATAAAAAAATAATCCTTAGTGATTATTTTTTGTTATTAAAGTAATTATAAAATATATCATCAGGTTTTTTATTAAATACTTCTGCAATTCTAATAGCGGTCTCATATGAAAGTCTTCTTTTTTCGTTTTCAATTTGCCAATAAAATGCTTTACTAATACTTAACAAATTAGCCATTTTTTGATAACTATATCCTTTATCTTTTCTTAATTGTTTTAATGTAATCATACTCACCATCCTAATATCATTATACATTAACTAAAAGTTAATTACAATACAAAGTTAACTAAAAATTAATTTTGTTGTAATATCAAAAAATATTTGCTATAATTATGTTAACAAAATGATAACGAGGAGATTAATATGATTATAAGCTATAGGTTAAAAGAATTAAGATTGAAACATGGTTTTAGTCAAGAACAATTAGGTGAGTTAATTGGTGTATCAAAAGTTGCGATTTGTGGTTATGAAAACGGAACTAAGAGTCCTAAGATGCCGCGATTAATTAAACTAGCAGAGATATTAGATGTAGAGCCTAAGTATTTGTTAGGGATAGAGGTTAATATTATTGATGAGGATTATAAATTAGATAATAAAATTATAAGTGAAATAAAAAATGATAAAAGGTTATACCATTTGTTGAAAACAGATTTTGAAAATACAATGAAAAAGATAAAAAATATCTAAAATGTATGATATAATTATAATAGGTGATTAAATGATAAAAAAAATGTCATGTATATTTTTAATTTTATGTGTATTTTTCTCTAATATGCATGTGCCATTAGCGGCAGATAAAACATTAGGTCAAATTAAACAAGAATTAGAGCAATATAAAAAAGATTATGAAGAAAATAAATTACAGATTGAATTAACTGAACAAGAAAAAAAGGATACCCAAAATAGAATTAATGAAATAAATACTAGAATTAGTGAGATTGGGGTAGAGGTTCAAACTTTAAATGAAGAGATTGCTGTATTAAATGAAGAAATAATAAAAAATGAACAAGAAATACAAGATATATTAGCGTTTGTTCAAATACAAAATGGGGAGTCAGCTTATTTAGAATATGCATTTGGAGCCCAAGATTTTACAGATTTTATTTATAGAGTTGCAGTATCAGAACAAGTGACTACTTATAATGATCAATTAATTGAAACTCATAAAAGAAATATTGAAGAAAATAAGAAAAAATCAGAAGAATTAGCTACTAAAAAAGCAGAACTAGCTGATGAACAAGAAAACTTAAAAGTAGAGTTAGAAAAAATTCAGTTATCTTTGCAAGAATTAGATACTAAGACTTTATCTATCGAAGAGTTAATTGAAGCAAAAGAACAAGAGATAAAGGTATTTACTGATAATGGATGTACTGATGATCAAACATTAAAGCAGTGTCAAATATCGATATTACCTTTAAACACTTCTTTTTGGAGACCATTAGAGAAAGGTGTTGTTACATCTGAACAAGGCCCAAGATATCCATGTGGAGGAGCTGTTTCTTGCTACCACAATGGAATAGATTTATCAATTAGTGGTGGGAATAGTGGTACAGTACCTATTTACGCCTCTGCTAGTGGGATTGTTACTTATATTACAAATTATTCAGGTTATGCATGTAGTCCTAAGAAAGTTTTTATCCAACACAACGTTAATGGTGAAATTTATACAACTGGATATTGGCATTTATATTCGATGAATGTATCAGTTGGTGACTTTGTGTCAAAAGATACTCAAGTCGGAACAATGGGTGGATTTGATAAATATGATACATGTTCAACAGGGGCACATCTTCACTTTGAATTATCAACTGGTGGATTTTCTGGTGATTCAATTGATTATTACTCAAATAGATTTAATCCAAGAGTAGAAGTGAATTTCCCTACAAATAAATATGTGTACTGGTACGATAGAATAACTAAACATTAAAATCATAGAAATCCTATGGTTTTTTTAATTTTGTAATAAATTTATGATATAATTATATAGGTGGTGTTATGAAAAAAATAATACTTATAATAGCTATTTTTATATTAGTGGGTTGTAGTGAAGAACAAATCAAAACAGCATATAAGTTTGATGATAGTTTATATAAAATAAATACCCCTTATAAAAAAGCTATTAATAATTACAGTGAAAAAAGTTATAACAAAGAAAATGTTGAAAAAATGTTATTTAAAATAGCGAATAGTTATTTCAAAACTAATGTATACACGTTTGAAGAAGGGCAATACTTGACAACAGATGAAATAAAAATGCTACTTGATAATATAAGCGAGAATATAATAGCCGTTCATGAACAAAATTATATTAGTGGAACTAATACAGGAATATTAATCTCATTAATAGCAGAAGTAAATATAGAAACTATATTGACAGACATAGAGTATGTTTATAATTACTTAGTTAGTAAACATACTGATAAAAAAGTTATAATAACCGTTTATGAAGAAAATACTGGATTATTAGAAGGTAATATAAAGTATATATATGATGGGCAACTAAACCATGTTAATTATAATTATCAATATTTAGATAGTAGCTATATTATGAATAATGATTTAAATTCATATAATGCTTTTATTGATATAAAAAACAAAGTCCCTGACTATGATATATATATTAAAGGTGTTGGCTTATATAAAAATAACGAATTAATAGAAACAACAATTAATATAAGTAATGGATATTTAAGTACAAGTGAAGTATTGAATATAAGCCAAAACATAACGGAAACATTAAATAATTTTAATGATAGTGTAATTATTAAAGTGTATTTTAATAGCAATAATAAAATAAAAGCTGTATTAACGAAAGAAGAGAATTTTGAAATAGATTTAGAACTAATGGAGGAATAGTATGATAGAAGAAGAAAAAGTAAAGCATATTGCTAATTTAGCTAATTTAAAAGTAGAGAATATTGAAAAAATGCAAAAACAGTTATATGACATTTTAAAAGAAATTGATAAAATTTTAAAAGTCGAAATAAATGAAGAACCAATGATAAGTCCGAGTGAAAATAAAAATAAATTTAATGAAAATAATATACCAAGTCATGTAAGTAAAGAAGAATTATTTAGTAATTCAAAAAATAGCTATGACAAATATATAAAAGTACCTAAGGTGATAGAATGAAAGATATAAATGTAATGTATAAAGAAAAAACTTTAAAACCTATTGATGTGGTTTTAGAATGTTTTAAAAAAATTGAAAAATCTAATTTAAACTGTTTTATTACATTAAATAAAGAAGAAGCGATAAAACAAGCTAGGGAATTAGAAAATAAAGAAGTGGATTCACCTTTATTCGGTATGCCGATCGTTATTAAGGACAATATAGTTACTAAAAATTTAAGAACAACATGTGCTTCTTTAATGTTGGATGACTTTATTCCTATTTATGACGCGACAGTTATAAAAAAAATAAAAGAAGCTAATATGATAATTATCGGAAAAACTAATATGGATGAATTTGCAATGGGGTCAACTGGTGAAACTAGTTATTATGGTAATACTTTAAACCCTATTGATAATGAATATGTTCCAGGTGGTTCTTCATCAGGAACAGCTGCTTGTATAGGTGGAGATTTAGTGAATCTTGGTTTAGGGAGTGATACTGGCGGAAGTATTAGACAACCTGCTTCTTTTTGTGGAATAGTAGGAATGAAACCGACATATGGTACCGTTTCAAGACATGGTTTAATTGCCTTTGCTTCTTCCTTAGATCAAATAGGCCCAATGTCAAAAACAGTTTTAGAAAATGCTTTATTACTTAATGTGATAGCTGGTGTTGATTCAAACGATCTAACAACCGTAGATAAAAAAATAGATTACACAAGTAAATTAAGTGAAGATATTAAAGGTTTAAAAATAGGAATACCAAATTATTATTTAAGTGATGTTATTGATGCAGACGTAGTAGCAAAAATAAAAGAAGTAATTAGTTTACTTGAAAAAAAAGGTTGTTTAGTTGAATATATTGATATTGATTATTTAGAGTATGCAATACCTTTATATCAAGTTATAGCGTTAGGTGAAGCTAGTAGTAATTTAGCTAAATTTGACGGAATTAGATTTGGTTATTGTAGTAATGATAATGATTTGACTGAGTTATATTTAAATTCTAGAACCAAGGGATTTGGCGAAGAAGTAAAAAGAAGAATCATGGTAGGCTCTTATGTATTAAGTGGAGAAAACGCTCATATTTATTATGAAAGAGCTTTAAAAATAAGACAAGCAATGACTACTAGTTTTAAAAAACAATTTGAAAAATATGATTTAATAATTGGACCAACTAATACATCAGTGGCTTATAAACTAGGAACTAAACAAGATGATGCTTTAAAAAGTTTTACAGACGATTTATTAACAATACCTCTTAATATGACAGGGTTACCTGCATTATCGTTACCAATAGGAAAAAAAGAGAAATTACCAATTGGTTTACAAATTATAGGGGATTATTTTAAAGAAGATGTAATTTATCAATTAGCAAGTTTTATCGAAAAGGAAGTGACTAAATGAAAGCAACAATCGGAATTGAAATACATGTTGAATTAAAAAGTAATTTAAAAGTATTTTCTCAAAGTAAAAATAATTTCAATGATGATGTTAATACTAATATTTCATTAATTGATTATGGTTATCCTGGGACGCTTCCAACTTTTAATAAAGAAATAATTGATTTAGCTTTAAAAGCATGTATTGCTTGTGACTGTGAAATAAGTAAAGAGATGCATTTTGATAGAAAAAATTATTTTTATCCAGATTTACCAAAAGGTTATCAAATAACTCAGAAAGATACTCCGATAGGATATAATGGTTTTGTTAAAATATCAAATAAAAATATTGAATTAGAACGAATTCATATTGAAGAAGACACTTGTAAAAGTGTTCATGGGACAAATACTTTGTTAAATTTTAATAGAGCAGGAGTGCCACTTATAGAAATTGTGACTAAACCTTGTATGGAAACAGGTGAAGAAGCAGTTGAATATGTAGAGAAACTGAGAGAAATATTACTATATTTAGATATAAGTGACGTGAAAATAGAAGAAGGTTCAATGCGTTGCGATGTTAATGTCTCAGTATCAGATAACGATACATTAGGAACTAAATGCGAAGTTAAAAATATAGGTTCTATTAGTGCTGTTAAAACAGCGATAAATTATGAAATAGAAAGACAAACAAAAATCATAAATGACGGTGGTGTTATAAAAGAACAAACAAGAAGATTTGATGAAAAAACAAATACTACCATTTTAATGAGAGAGAAAGAAACAGGGAATGATTACAGATATTTTAGTGAACCTGATATTCCTAAAATTATTTTAACCGATGACTGGATAGAAAAAATAAAAAATAATTTACCACTTTTACCAGAAGCATTAAGAAAAAAATTAATTGAACTTGGTTTAAACGATAATAATATTAAGACATTAATCGCTAATAAAAGTTTGAGTTATTTTTTACTCAATTTAGATTGTAATAAAGTTATAGCTGCGAATATTTTAACAGGTGATATATTAGCTTATTTAAATAAAAATGCACTGACATTAAATGAGACAAAGTTAACAAGTACTAATTTTGAAAAACTTGTTAATGCTCTTGACAAAAATGAAGTAACTAATAATCAAGTTAAAAATATTATAATTAACATTTTAGAAAAAGATAGTGATGTTTTAAAATTAATTGAAGAAGTAGTTTCGTCAAACTTGACTGATGAACAATTAGAAACTATAATAACTAATGTTTTAAACAGTAATTTAGAATCAATAGTCGACTTTAAAGAGGGTAAAGATAAAGCTATAAAATATTTAATGGGACAGGTCATGAAAGAAAGTAAAGGAAAAGCTAATCCCGTTGTTGCTAATACTAAATTAATTGAAATGTTAAAATCAAGGTAGATTTATTAATGGTCATATAGTATAATATTGTAAAGGAGTGTAATATGAAATTTATAAAAAAATACAAAATCCCACTGATTGTAGGAGTGGTTTGCTTAGTATTAATTACCTTAGCAAGTTTTGCTATTTATAGAATGTTCTATCCAAATAGTGGGATAGATAAATATGGTTCAAGGTTGGATGGTCAAATTGCAATTGATGATATTGCTATTCAAAAAATAGAAGATGAGATAACCGCTCTTGCTATAACAAATAAAATAGAGTATAGAAGTAATGGTGCGAATATTAAATTTAATATCGAAGTTATTGAAGGAACAACTACTGATGCAATTAGAGGAATATTTCCAATTATAATCAACAATTTAAGTACTGATGTTTTAGCTTTTTATGATATAGAAGTATTTATAACTGGTACAGGAAATGTTGAATTACCAATGATTGCCTATAAATCAAAAGCAGCAACTGAATTCTCGCTTACGATAAATAAGGAAAGTAGTGAGGTTGAATGAAAAATAAAAAAACAATTGGTATTATAGTTGGAATCGTTTTAGCTATTACCTTAGTAATAGGGATAATATTTGTATTTACAGCAGAAGATGGAGATACATCATTAAACCTAATAGAAAGACAATGGATAGAAACTAACAAGAATAATTTAATTGATTTTTCTGTTATTTCTGATGTGCCAATATTAAGTAACAATGGTGATGGGCTTATAATTAGTTTTTTTGATTCATTAAAAACTGAAACAGAGTTATCTTTCAATATGATTTCATATCGAACGGGGACAGAAGCTAAAACCTCTTACTCTGTTAAGTTGGTTGATAATGTTGTAGATAATCAAGTCTTAATTTATGAAGATAATTATGCAATTATATCTACGGAAGCTAAAAAATATACAAACGCCTCTGAATTAACAGGATTAACTATTGGTGTTTTAAATGAAAGTATTGAAGAAGTATCTAATTGTTTATATAATGCTGATGTAACTTATAAAACATATAATTCAGAAGAAGAGTTATTAGCTGGAATAGCAGAAGTTGATGGAATTGTATTATTAAAAACAACAAATTTAAATACAATTGTTGAAAATGATTATACAATAAGTTATAACATTGATGATTATACAAAATCATATGTTATGCAATTAGGTGATGAGGAAAGATTAAATGAAATATTAAAAAAATATTATAATGTGTGGAGTTCAAATAATTACGAAACAGAATTTGGGAAAAGTTTTTTTAGTAATTATGTTGAATTGAATGACATTAAAGATTCTACCTCAGTTAATTTTAGAAGTAAAAGATATGTTTATGGTTATTTAGAAAATGCTCCATATGATACTTTGTTTGATGGAGAATTGGCTGGGATAAATAATCAAGTTCTAAGCAGTTTTACTGAAATAACAGAAGCTGAAATAAGTTATAAACCATATTCTTCAATCGAAGAATTAGTTAATGACTTTAACGAAAACAAAGTAGACTTTTATTATAATATGGGCCAAGATACAACTTATAATATGGATGTTGTTGACACTGTTTCAGTTTATGATAATAAGGTTGCTATATTAGGACGTATAGATAGTTTGACTACATATTCTACAATAAAATCTCTAAAAGATGCCTCAGTTATTAAAAACAGTTATATACATAGTTTCTCCGAAGAAATGGGTGTATCCACTAAGCAATATGATAACATAGAGCAATTAATCGGTGAGGAAGATAATTATATAATTATGGACTTATCAAATTATAATTACTATAAAACATCATTAGAAAATTATGTTTTAGTTGATGTAATTGACACTGAAAATTATAGTTACACTATTAGAGATATAACAGAAAATGAAATGTTTATTGATTTATTAAATCTATATATTTCATTTGTAAGTTCTAGTGATGCTGTTAATTTAGGCTTAGAAGAATTGCTTAATGTTAATGTTATACCATATATTTTAAAAAATGTAGCAATTATATTAGGGAGTATAGTTGGTGTATTATTAATTATTGTTTTAGTATTGAAGTTAAGACCTAAAAACAAAACAAGTTTTTCAAAAGAAGATAAAATCAAATATACAGATGCATTAACATCTTTGAAAAATCGAAATTATTTAAATGATTCAATTGATAAATGGGATAATAGTGAAGTGTATCCACAAGCAATAGTGGTAGCTGATTTGAAAAATATAGCTTATATAAATGACAATTATGGTCATGCAGAAGGTGATCTAGTAATCAAACAAGCGGCTAGTATTTTAATAATGAATCAATTAGAAAATTCAGAAATAATAAGAACAAGTGGGAATGAATTTTTAGTATATATGGTAGGTTATACAGAAAAGCAAGTTATTACTCATATAAGAAAACTTAATAAGGAATTAAAAGATTTAAAACACGGGTTTGGTTGTGCGATTGGATATAGTATTATCTCAGATGCTATAAAAACAATTGATGATGCAATTAATGAAGCTTCGTTAGATATGCGTAATAATAAAGAGGATTTAAGTGAATAGCATTAAACGTGTTATAAAACTTCTTAAAAAGCCCGAAATGTCCATTTTACCTGGGCATTTGGCTTTTTTTCTTATTTTGTCTTTATTTCCTTTGTTTTCTTTAATTGGTGTAGTAGTATCTGCTTTTGATTTTTCGAATACAAGTATAATTGAAGTATTAAATTTTTTACCAACAGAAATAACTGATATATTATTGCCATATTTAACAGATGGATTAAGTGTCTTGAATATTACTTTTATTATAGTTGGACTTTATGTTGCTAGTAATTCTTCATCAGCGATCATATTAGCTTCAAACGTTGTTTACAAATTTGAAAACAAGCATTATGTTCATCGTAAAATTAAATCTATATTTATGACTTTTTGGTTATTAGTATTAGTATTGTTCTCTTTAATTGTATTAGGGTTTGGGACATTTATATTACAAAATTTAATGAACATAGGGATATTGAAAAATATTACAGATGGTACTTATGTATTAATATCTTTATATAAATATTTAATTGGATTTGTTTTCATATTTATTACAATTAAAATAATATATACCTTAGCTCCGGATCAAAGAATAAAAAGTAAATGTGTTAACATTGGTGCTTTATTTACAACAATTGGTATAGTTGTTGTAACAGCTTTATTTTCAGTTTATATTACTAATTTTGCACGTTATGATATCTTGTATGGTAACTTAGCTAATATTGTTACATTAATGTTATTGGTGTACTTAATTGCTTATATTTTCATATTGGGAATAGCAATAAATAGTAATTTTTATGAAGAATAAATTTTTAATTAAAATCCATACTAAATATGAATACATTTGTATTCACGTGTAGACTACGGTAAAACGACTTTTTTAAGTCGTTTTAGATTGTATTTATTTCTATTTTTTGATAAACTAATAATAGAGGTGACTTATGAATAAAAGGGGAATAGCAATTTCAAGTGTGGTTTATATGATATTAATAACGTTCATATTATTAATAGCATCAATTATAATTTTATTAGGGACAAGAAATATGGCTTTAAATAGATTAAAAGATGAGGTTAGGGGAGAAGTAACAGCACTTTTGAAATCACCATATATTGATCCTTTATTGGGAACAGAAGTCAAATTAGGAACTAATATGATACCGGTCATTATAAACGATACTGGTAAAATTATAGCGGCTGACATAAATGATCCATGGCATAGTTATGGAGCAAGTAATTGGGCTAACGCTGTTGTTGTAAAAAGTGACACGAACGTAATAATTGATGAAGAAATACTAATGGAAGATATTCTTCAAATGTATGTTTATATCCCTAGATTTAAATATGAAGTATTTTCATCAAATATTCCTGTTACTATAAACGTTGAATTTGAAAATAAAAATGTTGAGGGATATATAAAATCAACAATTCCACTAGATTTTGATTTAGCAACAGTAACAGGTCAAATGTTAACACATCCAGCCTTTTCTTATGTTGATACTGATGGTACGCCAGTTGAGTTAGATGGATTTTGGGTAGGTAAATTTGAAATGGGATACAATGATGGTGAGGATGAAACAACTACGGATGTACAATATGTAATTAAGGCAAATGTTAATTCAGTTCATAGTACAGATGCATCAACTATGTATGATAAAATAAACGATTTATCAACTTCAAATATGGATGTCCATATGATAAAAAATATGGAATGGGGTGCGATTGCTTACTTATCACAATCTATTTATGGGATATGTCCGAAAGATGGTAACTGTGATAATGTAAAAGTAGAAAATAACAGTTTTTATAATTCAACTACTAATGATATCACAACTGGGTGTGGTTTTGAAGATAACAGAACAAGTGAAGTGTGTACAGATGATTATAAATGGAATATGGGTGGAATTGTTTCCAGTACCACACATAATATGAGTGGAGTATATGATTTAGCTGGTGGAAGAAGAGAATACGTTATGCTTGGGTTAAAAGATGATGTAGGATTTGATTTTGGTGATTCTGGTTTTACAGATGAGATACCTGAAAAATATTATGATTTGTATGAGCCGTCTACATCTGCAACTGATTTTTCTACTAGCTTATTAGGTGATGCAATAAGAGAGTTGAATCCAGTTACTACAACTTGGTATCAAGATAGAGCGACATTTGCTTATGATAGTGATCCATGGCTTAATAGAGGCTACTATACAAGCGGTGAGGAAGAAGCAGGAATATTTGCTTTTTATGATTCTGGTGGAGGTGCATCTTCTAGAACTAGTACAAGAGCAACTGTTTGGGTTAAATAAATATACATTAAAATGTGTATTTTTTTAATAATTTTCTTTTAAAATTCATTATATTTGTTATAATAATAATGGAGGTCCAAATGTATAAAAAAAAGAAAGATAAAAAAACAATAATAATTTTAAGCATTTGTTTATTAATTGGAATAATTGTAAATGTTTTTATTACTGACAGAAATTTAACTATCTTTGAAAAAGGAATTAAAGATGGTCTTTTGACGATTCAAAAAGTTATTTTAACTCCACTAAATTTGTTAAGTAATAAAAATGATTATTATGAAATAGATAATGAGAATGTTAAAATAATTGAACTTGAAAATGAAATAAATTATTTGAAAGATACACTAGAACTAAATAATGTATTGATAGATTCAGTTGCGACTAATGCGACTGTAATTGGAAGAAGTATAAGTTATTGGGAAGAAGAAATAATTATTGATAAAGGTGAATATCACGGATTAACAACTGATATGGCGGTAGTTGTAAAAAATGGATTGATAGGTAAAATTGTTAATACAACAACATTTACAAGTACAGTTAGATTGTTAACAGCAAGTCTTGATAGTATATCAGTTAAAATTGATTCAGACGGAATCCATTATGGGATATTAACAAAATATGATGATAGCTTTATTATTGAAGGTATTTCGCAAAGAGTTGAAATAAAAAATAATTCTATTGTAACAACAACTGGAATGGGAAATATATTTCCAAGTGGAATTGTTGTAGGAACTGTTACCAATACAACTACTGATAATTTTGATTTAGCGAAAGTCTTAGAGGTTAAAAGCAATGTCAATTTTGATGATTTAAAATATGTTACTGTTTTAAAGAGGTTTAAATGATTATCTTTATATCAATGTTATCATTTTATTTAGACGGTATATTTTCGATTAATTTTTCACCTTTATTTACTATTGTCTCCCTAGTTTTAATATATCCTTTTTTTAAAGGTAATGATTATAGATATTATAAATATATAGCTATTATTGGTCTTTTATATGATATTGCATATTTTAATACGGTTTTTTTTAACTTCTTTATTTTTATAATAATTGGTTTTATAATAAAAAAATTATTTTATTATTTGTCTGTAAATTGGTATATTAGTTTTATTATAGCTTTTGTAACAATTGTCTTATATAGGAGTATTACATTTTTATATTATAGCATTTTTTACAAATTGGATTTTAATTCGTTGCTTGTAAGTATTTATGATTCTTGGGCTATTAATATGATTTATTGTTTGATAATATATTTAATTGCATATTTCGTTAGTAAAAAGTATAGAATTGTTAGGAAATAAGGTTGACTAACAACGACAAATACTGTATAATTTATATCACGTAATCCGCTTAACTTATATGTTTATGATTATAGTATAAAAAAGGAGAGTGACATTGTGAATTTGGTAGATAAAATTACTGCTAAACAAATCAGAACTGATTTACCTGAATTTAGAGTAGGTGACACAATATGTGTTAATGTTAAAATTGTTGAAGGTAAAAGAGAAAGAATTCAAGCATTCCAAGGCATAGTTATGGCTATCCAAAGTGGAGGCGTTAGTAAAACTTTCATCGTTCGTAAAAAATCAGGAGGAATTGGTGTTGAAAGAACATTCCCGATGAATAGTCCTGTAATCGATTCAATCGAAGTTGTAAGAAAAGGTGTTGTTAGACAAGCAAAACTTGGATACATTCGTAGAATGGTTAAAGAACCAAAAATCAAAGAACGTAGAGATAAGGTTGCATAAACCTTATTTTTTTTGTATAATTATAAAGGTGAGTAAAATGAAATTTATAAAAGAGATAATTCCTTATGCGATTATAGTAATAGCGGTAGTAATAATTAGAACGTTTATTGTAACACCAGTGATTGTATCGGGTAATTCAATGTTTGATACTTTGGAAGACAAAGATATTTTGTTATTAAAAAAATATGATAAGTCATATGATAGAAATGATATTGTTATTTTTGATTATAAAGGAAGTAAACTAGTTAAAAGAATTATTGGTTTACCAGGCGAGGATGTTAAATATATTGATGGTAAGTTATACATAAATGGTTATGAAACAACTGATGAATTTAGTATGAATACTAATGATTTTATGTTAAGTACATTAGAACATCAATTCATACCTGAGGATTACTATTTTGTGATGGGAGATAATAGAGATAACTCTGTTGATAGTAGAACTATCGGCTTAGTTCATAAAGACGATATAAATGGTACTACTAGTTTTAGTTTATGGCCGTTTAAAAACATATGAAAAATCATATGTTTATTTTTTTACAATGCATGTAGTTATATTTGATATATCAAGATCATTGATATATTTTTTGTATTCTTTAAAACTAAGGTTTTTAATATCTTCGTATCTGTTAAAATTAAAAGAACCATATCTTGTAATATCTGACATTATTAATTCATTTAAGTTATATACATTATCACTCATATAAATTAAAGAACTTATTAAAGTTTTTTTCTTTCTATTAAAATCATCTTCATTTAATATTTTTTGTTTTAGTTGTTTTTTAACTTGTTTAATAAACTCATCTGGGTTTTTAGAATCATTGGCTATTAAAAATAACATATGATTATCAGTGTTAATAAAATCTAATAATAAGTTAGAGTTTATAATTTCTTTTTCAATCATTTCTTTTGTAAATAAGCTTGTTGTTCCAAAATTAGTATCAAAGAATAAAGTTGTGTATATTAAATTTTTGTATAAATTTTTTGAATCAATTTTTATTTTAATGCCGATTGCTGTTTTAGGGATTGAAACATTTAAGTTAATTACTTCTTCTTCTTTTTCAACTTTATTATCCTCCTGATATTCCTTAACCTCTATTTTTTTTGCTTGTTTAAAATCTTTGTTAATTTGGTTAGTTTTAATAATTTCAATTGCTTTTTCAGCTTCAACATTCCCTGTTATAACTACGCACATATTAGAAGGATGGTAGAAGGTATTGTAGCATGTATATAGTTCTTCTTTTGTAATGTTATTTATACTATCAAGTGTTCCTATTATTGGATATCTAATAGGATGAGTGTTAAAAGCATTAAATAGTAGTTTTTCGTATAAAACAGTATCAGGATCATCCATATACATTTTTGCTTCTTGTATAATAATTCCTTTTTCTTTTTCAACGTTTTCATCAGTTAAATAAGGTGATTGAACATAATCTAATAAGTAGTTTAAATTATCTTCAAAAAATTGAGGGCCGGCAAATAAATAAGTTGTTTTTTCATTATTGGTATTGGCATTAGCTTCCGCTCCACGTGCGCTATAAAAACTAAATGGGTCTTGTTTGTCTTCTTGTTCAAATAGTTTATGTTCCAGAAAATGAGCTATTCCAAGCGGAACTTTAATCATCTTTTTTTCATTTAGAGGAACAAATTCTATTTTATTCGAACCATATTTAGTAGAAAAAGTTGCATAAATATTATTTATTTTAGGCATTGGGACTATAATTATTTCTAAACCGTTGTCTAATGTTTCAAAGTAAATATCTAGATCTAAGTTTTTAAATTTTTCCTTCTTCATTGTTTTCCCCCTCTAATAAATAAATTGTATGAATAAATATCTTTTTACTAACATTTACTATATCTTCTTTTGTAACATTAATAATGTTATTAGCTCGTTCATCAAGTAAATCATACTTTAAGTATTCATGTGATTCAAATATTTTTAAAATTGAAGGTTGGTTATCTTCAACATCTTTTAAAGAACTAATGTATGTAACTTTTGCCGCATTAATGTCATTTTCGCTAAAATCACCCTTAGACATTTTTGATACCTCTTTTTTTATGAGGCTGACGCATTTTTTAAAGTCTTTCTTGTCAATTCCAGCATTAATAGTTAAAATATTTGTTACTGGTTTAAAATTAGAATATACATAGTAACACAGACTATTTTTTTCTCTAATATTTTTAAATAATTTTGAATCCGGTGAGCCACCTAATATATAACTAAATATGTTCATGACATATTTCTTTTCGAAATCTGTTAAATTATCTATTTTAAATCCAATACTTAATTTTGCTTGCTCGAGTGGTAGTGTTTCAATAACGGTTTTGGCTGTTTTTCTTATTTTTTTATGTGTTAAAAAATGACTATCACTTGGTTTTTTTAATGTGTTGATTGTTAAATATTTATTAATTGTTTCTTTGATATACTGTGTATCTAAATCACCAATTATAAAAACATCTATAATATTTGATTTAATTAAACTTTGAAAAAATTTATATAAGTCTTTGTTGGTTATTTTTTCTAAATCCTCAATATATCCAATCGCATTATGTGGTCTAGTTTTATCCATGTTTTCTAACATTCTAAGCTGTGAATATCCTTTTGGGTTATCTTTAATTGTATTAATTTCATCTTCAACTAAGCGCTTAGCTAAATTAAAATTGTTAAACTCATTATCGGTTATATCTGGATTGAAAATAATATCAAAAATAAATTTTATTGATTTACTCGTCATTTCTTTTTCAGTATATTTTTCATTTAAAAAAATTGAACTAAACGAATTAACTAAATAATTACCCGATATAGAAGTTGTCGCACTCATACTGATGCCATATAATTCTTCTGAGGCTATTTCCAGTTCTCTTTTATTTGTATAAGTTTTATTAGATAATAAAATTATTTTAGTTAATAAATTTGATAAAGTAATATCTTCCTTTTTTAATTTCTTTTTAAAATTTATCTTTATCATATTAGTTTTAAATTTATCTGTTTTTATGATGTGTAAGTTGTATGAATTGTTTTCATATTTTGTATAGTTCATGTGATCACCCATTTCTATTATGACATATAATGTATATTTAATACATTTTGTCCTAAACTATATTTTCATGGTTTAATATATACTACATTATTATTATAACAAAAATATAATTGTTTTACTACTTAAAGTTATTTTTAATGCATAGTTTTAAATGAGGTGAGTAATGTTTAAATTATTAAAATTGCTGTTTAAAAATTTTTATATTTTTTCAGCAGCGTATTCAAATAATATATTTCCAGATCCGCTTAGCAAAGAAGAAGAAGAAAAGTGCGTTGAATTAGCCAATTTAGGTGATAGGGGTGCTCGTAATAAATTGATTGAACACAATTTACGATTAGTTGCGCATATTGTAAAAAAATATGATCATAAAAAAGAAGAAGTAGATGATTTGATTAGTATCGGAACAATAGGGTTAATAAAAGGTGTTGATAGTTATAGTTTTTCAAAAGGTACTAGACTAACGACATATGCAGCGAAATGTATTGAAAATGAAATTTTAATGCATTATAGAAGTGATAAAAAAAACAATAAAAATATTAGTATTCATGAATCGGTTGGTTTTGATAAAGAAGGAAATGAAATTACTATATTAGATATATTAAAAACACCTAAACCTGATTTTGCTGGTGATATAGAAAAGAAGGATAATATATTATTATTAAAAAAATACTTTGGAGTTTTAAATAAAAGAGAACAAGAAATTATAATTGATAGATATGGGTTAAATAATCAAGATGAATTAACGCAAAAAGAAATAGCTCAAAAATTAAAAATTTCTAGAAGTTATGTATCTAGAATTGAAAAAAGAGCTTTGACAAAGATATTAAGAGAATTTAAAAGCAAAAATAAAGAATAGAGATCACTCTCTATTTTTTTGAAATTAAGTTTATTTTTTTTCGTTACAACATATTGCTGTTTTTAGTTTGTTATATAAAACTTGTTCTAATAAAGTCACTTCATTAACTGTTTTAGTAACTGAATCGTTAACTTTAATTAGATCATCCACACTTTGGGCTTTTTTTATAGCTGTTTGAATTTTATGACCTTCATTATTTAGTATACAAGCAAGACCTTTTTCCATGCATGCAATTGAACATATTATATCATCACAGCAATTATGGCAGTGTTTTTTATCGCACTCACAATCAACTCGGCACTCATTGCAATCTATTATTTCACAATAACTCTCACAACAAAGAGAAGTAATATAAATGTAATTATAGCAATCTTGTTTAGTTACTAACAAAGAAAGCGCTCCGCATGAATTAAACATTGAGTTTATTTTTATATTCTCACCAATATAATAGGTGTCAATTATATTTCCATTAGGGGATATTTTACTGATATAAGCGGAATTATTTTTAAAATATGCTATATATAGTTCACAACAAAAGCAAGTGATAGCAGTTATATAAATACTTTTAACAGGAACCTGTTTATAGCAACAACAACCATTTAATGTTTGATATTTAATATTTTTAGTTTCTGAATTTGCAATTTTATTTATAGTATCTTGTGTTAGTAGTTCTTTAATAAAATCACCATCAATAGTTACTGAAAAAATCTTGTCTTTTTGAGCAATAATTATACTGCACTTTTCACAATCAAATGTTAATGATATGATTTCTTGAATATATTTTTTATTCAATTTTAAGGGTATCTTATATAGTTCGTTAAAACATATATCCAAAACATATATATTAGTATTATCATTTTCTTTGATAGCGAAATATTCATTATATTTTTTACCATAAGTTATAAGTGTGTATTTAGAACAAGTTTCAATTTTGTTTATAATATTTAATAAATAATCCATCACAACTATTTGTTTACAAATTGGTAAACTTAATATATAATGATTATTCTTAAAAATCGCACTAGTATACATTTTTTTTGGACAGTTTAACAAGGAAATTTCTTTTATTATTTTCATCTTATTCACCACTAGTTTAATATATGATTAAAAAAAATAAATGTTATTTTAAAAAATTGTTTTTTTATCTATACACTTTTTTTAAAAAAACATAGAATGTTAAGAAAGGAGATGGAAGATATGTCAATGCCTATTATTGAACCGAGTAAAACAACTAGATGTCAAGCGGTTACTGATATTATTGAATCAGTTGCGCTACAACAAACTGGATTATCTCATATTATTAATGCTGAGGGAGAAAAGATTCAAGCTGGTATTAAATATTCTGAAAAAGATCCTAGTTTGATGTTGGAAATAAACAACTCAGTTCATAACATGATTAATGCAATAACAAGATTAGAAGTTATTTTACAAGGGAAATTAGAACTTTTTAAAGACTGTTTGTGTGTATGTAGTGAGAAAGAAACTACTAATCAAATTGGTGTGGTTTTTGAGATTAATGATAACGGTGGATTAATTAGTAAAACAGAATTAGAAAATATTTACTTATATAAACCAGGGACTGTGAGAGGTACAATTACTATTTTGACTGAACCAACAAGCTTGATTTCACAAGTCGAAAAATTGCCAGAAGGATGGTCGTTTACAGGTAATACTTTAATTACTCCAATCGCACCAGATTGGTCAGTCCAACAATTAGTTAAACTACAAATTGGTGAGAAAGATACAGAAGGTGCTTTTGAATTAACTTTGGTTAATGAGGTAGCTTAACAAACATAAAAAAATATGGGAGGTGAAAATATGTTTGGAAGAGATAAATATAAATTAAATTTCAGTAATGAAATAGAATTACAAAACTTAGAAGAATTTTATCAAACGATAGAATTAGATGAAGCGGAAACGGAGTTTTCAGGTCAAATTAGCGGGACTGTTGTAGATGAAGGTAATCAACCAGTAGAAAATGCAACAGTAAAAATATTTGATGTTGATTTTAATCCGATTAAGCATACAATGACAAATGCAACTGGTGAGTTTTTACTTACTAATGTAACAGCAGGTGAATATTTAATATACGCTGTTAAAGATGGATATACATTATCTAGTAAACTAAATGTAAGTGTGGGTGATACATTAGTACCCGTAGGTAATTTAGTTATAACAGAAGATGATACGTACGATCAAGCAAATGTTTATGGATTGACTTTTGAAGATTTAGAAGGAACAATTTTACCTAATGTTCGTATTCAACTTAGAACTGTTAGTGCGACAGGTGCAGTTTTAACTGAAACTATGAGTGCATCAGATGGTGAATACTTATTTATGAATATTCCAGAAGGTACTTATTATTTAACTGCTAGTACAGAGGATTATACATTAGGTGAAGCAATTCAGATTAGAGTTACAAGAGGAACTCATTTCCAGCAGCAACTTTATTTAACTAAATTAAATGATGAAAAAGAGGGAACTATTAACGGTGTTATTATTGATAGATTAACTAAAAAACCTATTAATAATGCTTTTGTGGGATTATATGAAGTTAATCCTGAAACAGGGCATGAAGTTTTAATTAATACTTGTAGAACTAATGTTGACGGTAGGTACTTCTTTGGTAAAGTAATTGAAGGAAAGTATGTAGTAAAAGCAAAAGCTAAATAGAAACTAAAAAATATACTGAAAATGTATATTTTTTTCATTCTTTTAATATTTATATGATATAATACTTAACACATGTAGTAGGTGATATATAGTGTTTTTTAGTAAATATATTTGGTATAAAAGTGGAGAGTATGTAAGTGAGGATTATTTTAAAGAACAAGCCTCAAAGACACTTTATAAAAAAAACAGAGGTTTTTATACTGTTAAAGAATTATTGGATTTAATAAATATAGTTAATGAATTATCATTAAATGATGAAGTTTATGATATTATACCTTTGGGGAGAGTTAATGGTTTCATAGACCGAGATAACGAATTTTTTATTAATGTTTTAAATCAGATAACACCAGAAAATGTTTGTTATATTAATTTTACTACTCATGGACCTGCTGTTGCAGCAGCATTGCAAAAAAAAGGTGTTGTTAGTATTTGGGATATTAGTATTGATGTTTATAATGAAGCATTTAAACGAATTATAAATCAATTACAAGATTATTCAAATATATTAAAAGAAAATATTTCTACTAGTTCTAGTATGGGAATTATTCTAGATTCCACTTTTGAGCTTATGAAAGAGGTCGATTTTTCTAGTTTACCAACAGCAGAGGTATTGCAGAATAAAGATATAAACAAAGTTGTTATAATTATAGAAAGGCCAGCTGATATATTTTTTGATGTTGATACACTATTTATGTCAAAAATTATGCTTACTTGTTATAGTAATTTTGTTAATTATATAACTAGGCTAAGATCCAACGGAGTAATAATAGAACTATTATCAGCTGATATGAAAACAAGCGAAAGATTACCAGAGGTGGAAAAAACTGAAATAGATATGGATGACTATTTGAATAATTTTGCCATTAATAATTATGAACAATTAAGAATAAGTTTGAAAAACTAATTATATTTAGTTTTTTTTATTGACACAATATAGATAATCATCTATAATTAAAAAATGTAACAAATATAGATGATTATCTATATAATATATTAAAGAGGTGATTATATGGAACATTATAGTGTTTTTAAAGTTTTATCAGATAAAAATAGATATGATATTTTAAACGTTATTAAAAAAAACAAAGAAATTTGTGCATGTGAGTTATTAAAAGAATTTGATATAACACAAGCAACACTAGCTTATCATATGAAACTTTTAAAAGAGGTTGGTTTAGTTGATTGTTATAAAAAGGGTACTTGGTGTATATACAAATTAAACAATAATAAATTATATGAGCTGAGTGATTATTTTACAAACTTAATAGAGGAGGATAATTAATGTGGACTTTTATTTCAGATAATATAATTGGTTTAAAATGGATAAATGATGTTGTTGGGAGTTTACTTAAATTAATAGAAATTGATATTACAACTACATTTGGCGGTGCATTGCAGTTTTTTATATATGATACGATAAAAATAGTTATTTTATTATGTGTACTTATTTTTATTATTTCATATATACAATCGTTCTTTCCGCCTGAGAAAACAAAAAAGACATTGAGCAAATTTAAAGGGATAAAAGGTAATATAATAGGTGCTTTATTAGGAACTGTCACACCATTTTGCAGTTGTTCATCTATTCCTATATTTATTGGTTTTGTGTCAAGTGGGATGCCAATAGGCGTTACAACATCATTTTTGATATCCTCACCATTTGTTGATCTTGCTTCATGTATGTTGTTATTTACTATTTTCGGTCCGGTTGTTGCAATCGTATATTTAATAGTAGGTGTAGTTTTAGCTGTTTTAGGTGGTACGATTATTGAAAAGATGGGGTTAGAAAAACATGTAGTTGAATTTGTAAAAAAAGGAACTAATGTTGAAGTAAATGAAGAAAAGTTAAGTTTTAAACAACGGGTTAAGTTATCGTTCAATCAAATGTTAGGGACACTAAAAAAAGTTTTCCCATTTATTTTAATAGGAGTTGGAATTGGGGCATTAATACACAATGTTATACCTGGTGAATTAATACAAAATGTTATTGGACAGAATAATCCATTCGCACCAATTTTAGCTGCCTTAGTAGGGGCTCCAATATACGCTGATATATTTGGGGCTATTCCGATTGCAGAAGCATTATTTATAAAAGGGGTTCCTATTGGTACTATTTTAACTTTTATGATGAGCGTGACTGCATTATCAATCCCATCATTAGTTATGTTGTCAAAAGTAATGAAGAAAAAATTATTAACAACATTTATAATAATTATTATAGTTGGAATAATTTTAATAGGATATTTATTTAATATGTTTAATTATTTATTAATTTAGAAGGAGTAATAATGAAAGAAGAAAATAAGAAAGTAACATTAGTATTAGTGATTTTTGCAATATTAATAGTTTTAATGTTTATGGTGGTTTTTAAAGGTAGTGAGGAAGTTAGTACCGGTGGTATATTTGATTTACATGTTGATGCATCTTTTAATAAAGATGAGGTAATAAGTCAAGGATATCCAACAATGTTAGATGTAGGTGGGGCTGATTGTATACCTTGTAAGGCAATGGCGCCAGTGTTAGAAAGATTAAACGAAGATTTAAATGGTAAAGCCATAATTAAATTTGTTGACTATTGGAAGTATCCAGACTTAGCTAAACAATTTACTTTTTCATCAATTCCAACTCAGTTTTTCTATGATGAAAATGGAAATTTATATACAACTCATGAAGGGCAAATAACAGAAGCGCAGGTATTAGAGATATTTGAAGAAATGGGGTATACATTTGATTAATGATTTATTGATTCAATTTGGTAATATTATTCAGAATAATCTTTGGATAGCGCCGTTGTTATCTTTGTTAGCAGGTGTTATAACATCATTTACGCCTTGTTCACTCGCTAGTGTTCCTTTAATTATTGGATATGTTGGTAATAAGAGCGAAACTACAACTAAAAAAGCATTTAAACTATCTTGTGTATTTGCGCTTGGAACTGCTATAACATATACTATATTAGGTGTTGTGGCATCACTAGCTGGACAAATGTTAGCGTTTGTTGGTAACTGGTGGTATTTGGTGATTGGCATTTTATTAATAATTATGGCTTTACAATTTATAGGTTTAATTGATATATTGCCAAAAAATAATTTATTAAATAAAAATAAGAAAAAAGGCTACCTAGGCGCTGTAATAGCTGGGATGTTGGCAGGTTTATTCTCTTCTCCTTGTTCAACTCCTGTGTTAATTGTATTATTAGCAATAGTAGGGCAACAAGGCAGTTTGATATTAGGAATTTCTTTGTTATTATTATATTCGATAGGTCATAGTATTTTAATTGTTATATCTGGAACATCTGTAAATTTTGTTCAGAGATTATCAAGTTCTGAAAAGTATGGTCGTTTTAATAATATTATAAAAATAGTGTTTGGTATATTGATGTTTATTTTGGCATTCTATTTAATATATATTGGAATATAAAGAAAGGAGGAAGTATGGAAATTAAAGTTTTAGGAAGCGGATGTAAGTCTTGTAAAAAGCTATATGAAGATGTAAGTAGCGTTATAACTGAGTTGAAGTTAGAGGCTAATGTTGAGTATGTTACAGATATTACAAAACTAATGGAGTATGGAATTATGAGTGTTCCAGCGCTTATTATAGATGAAAAAGTTGTTTCAACTGGTAAATCATTATCAAAAAAAGAAATAGAAACAGTTTTAAATGGAACTTGTACATTTAATGAAAATGGATCATGTAATTGTGGAAAGTAAAGCATAAAATTTATGTTTTTTTTCTTGTTTTAAAGGATTTTAATAGATTTTGTCCTATATAACTTATAGGAGGTAGTTTATGAATGACTGGGAAAGAAATATTGATTGTTTTTGTAATAAATTAGATAATAAAGTATTTTGTGAATTAAATAAGAATATGAGAGAATTAATCAAAAACTTATATACAGAAGTTAGTTTCATGGATGTGATTCATTGTAAAATAAAGCGGTCTAGTTGTAAATATAATTTAGTTATAAGTATTTCAGGCGTTAAAAAAAGACTTAGTTATAAGTCGAGTCGAAACAATTTAATTCATTCAGAATGCTTATTGAAATTTACTAAGTATTTAAATAAAAACGGGATTAATAAAGCTTTAATTGAAAATATTATTGAATATCAATATAAGGAGAGCAAAGGAAATAACAAGTTAAAAAAAGAGTTTTTAAAACTTAACAAAATAGTTAATAGAAAAATTTTGAAAAAATTAATTATAAGATTTTTAATAAAAGATAAGTTTTTTTCTATTGATGGTTTACTTTGTGGGAGTAGTAATAAGTTTATGTATATTTCTTTACAACAATTATTTGATATCCTTGTAATTAATAAGTTGAAACATATGCATTTTTCTTCTTTACGTATAAATTTTATTTTAAAAGATTTTAATTATCTTGATAATTATATAAATGATTTAAAAAAATATAAAATTGAAGTTAATTGGGATTCTATTTTTAATGATTATTTTAAATATTTAAACAACACAAAAACTACTTTATAGTAGTTTTTCTATTTGTTTCTTTTCAAAGTATGATTTATTATTCTTCAATCTAGTAATATTTGGTGAGATTTCTAAGGCTTTATCTATATAAAACAAAGCTTTGTCATAATTGTTTTTATAATGATTAATCATTGCTAATAAATCATATGCTGTATGGTCAAAAGTGAATGGTTCATTTATATATGTTTTTTGATTGATTTTTATTTCTAATGCTTGGAATACTAATTTTTCAGTTCCATTGTAATCTTTTAATTGATAAAGAAGTAGTGCTTTTTCCATTAACGGGTCCCTTAAATGAGGCGCTTCTTTAATAGCTTTATCTAACCACATTTTTGCCTCATCGTATCTCTTTAACGCTGTATATGACCTAGCAATAAATCTCATCGAAGCAGACCTTTCATCTTTCCAAGTTGCAGTGCTTAAGCTTAAATGTTTGATAAGTGTATCAATAGCTTCATTGTATTTTTTATAGAACATATATTCTCTACCCAAATAATGCATGTTTCGATCATTGGTTGGGTCCTCTTTAATAGCAAGTTCTAAAAGTGGTAAATAACTGCTTCTTGATTTAGTATCATCAGGGTAATGGTCAATAATTATATTATCAGTTGTTATAAAACTTTCAGTTATATCACACTTTAATATTTCATGTACTGGATGTATCCATTTAAAATTATTTCTAGCATGTATTTTTTCTTGATAAAAAGATATTATCGGTTTTTTTTCTATTATTTTCCAATTATAAATATATCTACACCTAGTTGTTTTTGTGTCCCATATTTTTTCTAATTCTTTTCTCCAACCGGGTCTTATTATTTCATCTAAATCCGTACATACACATATATCAGTATCATCACTTACCATGTTAAGCGCTTCATTTCTGGCGGTATCAAAGCGCCAAGGATTAATTTCTTTTTCAATGACATTCACACCATGATGTTTGAGTTTTTTTACAGTTTCATCAGTTGAACCAGTATCTAAAACATATACTTCATCAGCTTCCTTCATAGACTCATACCATCTATCAACAAATTGTTCTTCGTTTTTGCTTATAGCATAAACTGATATTTTCATTAGTTTATCCTTGTTATAGATATTCCAGCTGCAAAACCATTAGTAGCAATAGTTGATATTGTATCGCCGGTTCCATTACGTAGTTCAATTTCTTGGCCAGCAATAGCTGTAAAAATCAAAGTACCAGATAATTCAGCACCTTGTGAATTCGATAATGAAACAGCAGAATTTATGCTCATTAAGTATACGCTATTAGTAACGTCATAGATCCCTAATGATACTAATGTAGTTCCAGCACTAGTACTCAGTACAGCAGCGTCCCAATTTATTAGATATTGTCCTGCATCAATCATTGTGAATATACCAGTAGTTGTATCTAGTAATATATTATTGCTTACAGGAATTGCAGAAAACAATATTGCGGCATCGATTGAGACATCTTCTCCGACAGTTGTTGTTGCAAATGCATAAGTATTAAATCCGGCCGTTCCGCTAGGTCCAGTTGGACCGGTAGGCCCAGTAGCACCATCAGA
>CAYJPP010000014.1:0-28181 GCA_964372175.1 uncultured Muribaculaceae bacterium | reverse complement strand
TATTATATCAAAAAACCACACCTTAGTGGTGCGGTTGAAATTTCAATTTAGGAAAACTGATACCTAAATATCAGTTTTTATTATTTCTATAAACTTCAAAGAACTTAACGTGAGTTTGTTTTTTTTATGTGTAACTAACAATATTTCTTTTTTAGGTAATTGTTCTTTTACATTTATACAAAATAATTGCCCGTTATCTAACTCTTTTTTAATATATTGTTTAACAGCTAAACCTATACCCAAGCCTGCTTTGATACTTTCAACCCCTAAACTATAACCAGCAAATCTTATATAGTTTTTTATTTCTACATTATTTTTTTCAAAATATGTATTCAACGCTTTATTTGTACTTGAATTTTCTCCTTGAAAAACGAAGTTATAATTTTCTAGTTCCTTAATACTATATAGTTTAGTTTTTAATTCTTGATAATTATTATTTGCAACAAAAACATTGTCTAATTTTTTACAGCTATATATTTCATATTCATCAGTTATATTTGAACCGCTATTTATAAAAACAACATTTATTAGGCCATCTTTTAGATCTTTCAGTAATTGCCTTGAACTTAATGTTTTTATTTCGATTTTAATTTTAGGGTATTTTTCATGATATATTTTAATATATTTCATTAAATACTCCTTAACAATTGTTGTATTAGTCCCTATAATTAATGAGCCTAATTCCAAGTTTTTCATTTCAGCCAGACGCTTTTCCGCAACAGATATAAGTTCTAAGCTTTTTTCTATGTACTTAAACATCACTCTACCTTCTTCTGTCAATAACATTCCCTTTTTTGTTCTTATAAACAATTGACACTTCAAACTTTCTTCTAGCAATTTAACTGTTTTACTTACTGCTGGCTGAGAAACATTCAAGCATGTTGCAGCTTTTGTAATGTTTTCATATTTTCCAACTTCGTAAAAAATTCTATAATATTCTAAATTCATCATAACCTCCTGTTATATTTAATATAACAAATATGTATTTTAATTATATCACATTATCCGTTATAATTAAAGAGAGGTGATTTTATGAAAATAGGATTTTATGCCGGAAGTTTTGACCCTATAACTAATGGACATATTGATATTATCAAACAGTCAGAGGATATCTTTGATAGAGTTATTATTGCAATAATGAGAAACAACAGTAAAACTAAATGCTTATTAGATTATAGTGAACGGTTACTAATTATAAAAGAAGTATTTAGAAATAGCCCTAATATAACAGTGATTGAAGCAACTGGTCCAACTGTTGATATAGCACTTTTAAACGGGGCTACTCATTTAATAAGAGGAATTAGAAATGGTTATGATTTAGAAAACGAATTGGTAATGAGGCAAATTAATATGAAGTTATCTGATAAAAGACTAAATACTGTTTTTTTAACAACAGACACCGAAAATCAAATAATATCATCATCATTAATTAGAGAACTTATTTCTTTAAATAAACCGATTGATGACTATACTGACCACACGGTCGTAAAGGTACTAAAACTGCATGATAAATAGTATTAAAATAAAGCCGTTAGGCACTGTTTCTCCTTTTTGCACAAAGAATCACAACTGTCCAGGTTTTTTAATCCAATATAAAGATTATAATATATTATTGGATTGTGGTAATGGTATAACTAGATTGCTTGATTTTCCAGAAATATTAACCAACCTTCACATTTTTATATCTCATAACCATAAGGATCATTATGGTGATTTATCGGCTATACAGCATGCATCTTATGTATATCATAAATTAGGTTTTATTACCGACAAAATAAATATTTACTATAATAAAGATTATTTTAACAATATGGAATTAGTTGAATCTTTTGCAAATTATCATTATATCAAGGAAAGTACTACATATAAATTTGACGATTTAACAATTTCTTTTTATAACAATATGAGTCACTCTGTAACTAGTTATGTTTTTATCTTAACTACCCCAAGTTTTAAAATAGTTTATACAGGAGATGTTGGTAATAATAATTTCAAGCAATTAATAGATAAATGTAAAAACGCTGATGTTTTGATTTGCGAATCGTCATTGCTATTAGAACATAACATAAGCACCAGCACCCATTTAACTGCTTTTGAAGCTGGTATGCTAGCCAAAAAAAGTTTAGTTAAGCAATTAATTTTAACACATTTTTTCCCAACTGAGAATAGAGTTAAATATTTATCGGAGGCACAAAGTCTATTCCCAACCACTATTTTAGCTGAGGAAGGAAATGTTTATATATTAAAAAAACTATCTAATGATAGCTTTATTTGACAACACGTAAATCACCATATTGTTTAACAAATTGTTTGTCGCCTATTAACACTTCTGGCTCTACTGTCTCTTTTTTTCTTAGAACTTTTAAGAACACTTCCGGATCGTATACAGGTTTTTTTATATCTTCTATTCCCTTTACTAAATCTTTGTTTGTTTCAACAATTTCATCTAACCCTAATAATTTAAACTCAATATATTTAACATACATTTGCCCAAGTGAAAGATTATATCTTTTACACGCTTTTTGTCTTTCTACCGGGTCCATAGTTTTAAACATATTAACTATAACGTTATCTAACGGAAAATTAATTGTTTCCTCAAATATTCTTACTAATTCTGGTGAGACACCACTTATTTTCATTTGTTTCTTAGCATAATCCATCATTTCTGTTTCTTTTTGCTTTAACGTTTCAAAACCCTTTGAACCGTTTTTTTCTAGTTCTTGTCTCATTTTATATGCTAGTAATTTTACCCCCGCATATTCCTCTTTATCAATCGTTAAAAAATTAACTAATTTCGCTTTCCTCATATATTTTCCCCCTTTATGAGAGTTTATTCTATCACAAGATCGCTGTTCTGTCAAATCAGAACAAAGTTTTAATTAAGCTTTTATAGTCTTCACCTTCTTGACAAACTATATCAAAATGTTCAGAAAATTCCTCTTGTGTTAGATTACCTTCTTGAGTATAAAAACCTATTTTAATAACTTTTTCAGAACTAACCATTTTTGTATCGCTAATTTGATCTCCTAATAATAATATTCGATCCTTCATCATAAGAACATCTCTTACTGTCGGTCCAAATATTTCTATATTTTTATTAAAACAGTGAAGAGTCTCACCATGTATCCCTGCAACTTCTTCTGCTTCATATCTTATATTATTACCTTTAACCAAGATATTAGGGAATAAACAACCATTAACTCTCAAAAAACCTTTAATAAATGGTTCAAGTCCAGCACTTAAAACAACGAATGGGGCATTATACCTGTGAAATAGTTCAATGAAATCAGGAGCTCCGTTTCTAAATGTCATTAACTTCGAATCATTAGCGACTGACATTATCATTTCTCTTGTAATTTTATATTTTTTGAACAGCATCACATGACTATTAACCCATTCCCTCATGCTTTCATGTCTAAACTGTAAAGGGATAGTCTCATCAATTTCTATTGGTCTATAATAATCATATAATTCATCTTTATCTCTTTGAAATTCATCATCTAATACCCCACTTACAGCCATGGCATCCCATGAAGCTACACTATAATGTCCAGTTAATGTTCTATCAAAATCGCTCACAACCGATAAATCATTAATGTCTAGTGGTAATTCTTTTTGTATATTTTCTTTTATTATCATTTATTTCACCTTTTCTATTATTTTAATTCCTAGCAAATTCCAAGCATGCTCAATAAACCCTTCTGCAAACAAAATGTTTATTTGTTCTTTATTTGGAAGCACAAATAAATTTGATATTAAATCTGTAATCGCACTACCAATTATTATTGTATCATTCTTTATAAGTGTCGTTATAATTTCTAATTTATCTATATTATCCTTTTTTACAAATTCTGATTTTTCCAAAACATCTTGCCAATATCTCAATAATGATACAAAATTTCTTTTAAATTTCATTTTTATTTTGTAACCATCAGGGCATCCGTTTTTTTCTTCATTACTCATTACAAGATTATTACTTTCATCAAAAATATAACACTTTTCTCCCTTTAAACTTTCATATACAACATTAGTTGAGCCTAAAATTTGAAGAGGACTTTTCACTATATGTATTAAATACTTATTACTAATTAATCCCATAGGTCCCATATATTCTTCTTCAATTATCGCTACAAAGTATCGTTTTTCCATATGCTCTCCTTTTTTTCTTGTTATTATACCACAATTCAATGCTTCTAAACAATTAATATGTAATTATTATTAATAAAATGCATATCACAAAAGAACACACGGTTGTGCGATTATTGATAAATAAAGCTAAACGTTCTTAATATTTCAAAGTAATCTTTATTTTTATATTTGATTGTATTAGAATTAATTCTTTCGATACCAGGATAATAAGAATTTTTTTCCGCTCTCGCCGGATTCTTATAACAAACTTCTAGTTCAAATTGACTGGGCAATGGTGGATTTTTTATATTCTTTATATTTTTAACACTTTCTTCTACTTTTAATTCAATTTCTTCAAGTACTTCTTTTACATTATAGTTAATTGTACTGGCTCCCTTTGCCTCCTTAACTGCACATACAGTTAATGAAGGAAATACTTCTTTAGCTTCCTCACACATTTCTTTATCGCCCGATAAAAATAATATCGGTACCCCTTCTTTAATGCAAGCATATGCATATAAATCAAATTCACCAACTACTCTATCATTTAACTTAACATAGAAAGGTTTAGTTGATTCAGTATGCGACAATGTATTTCCCGCTTTTGATGCCCCTGAATGGTATCCAATAAATACACATCCATCAAAAGTACTATCCAAACCATCTACCATAGAATAAGGATGTCCTGAAAAACCTCTTATAACTTTAACACCTTTTGGCAATACATCTTGGTTTACATTATTGCCTAAATCATGAGCATCATTTACAATTATTTCAGTTGCTCCTGCTTTTATGGCTCCCTTGCACGCGGCTACTAATTCTTTATTTAATTGAATTGCGTGTTGATAATAGTCACTTTTTCCCGAGATAGTATCGTTCCAAAACGCTGTTGTTGTTATCCCTTCCATATCTATACTAATATATATTTTCATAATTCACTTCCCTCTTTATTATCACATAGAAAAACACTTTACTAGTGTTTAACTCCTTTATTATATTTTTTAATTTTCTCACTTGTATGTTTTAAACTTTCATATTCGTGTAAATCAATTTCTCTTTTCATTAACAAATTATGTCTTATTTTATAAACATGATATTTTTTTTCACACGGCAAATGTTTTTTATCATTTGGTAAGACACTTGTTAAAACGGTATCATTATGTCTTATTACAATTTCTTCGTAATCTTCACGTGGTTCGACGATTATGTTTCCTTTTTCATCTACAACACCTTTAACTTTACACAGCTCTTTATAATAGCTAAATTCAGCTCTAAAACTTAAATCTAAGTCTACTTCAAAAATAGCATATCCATTTTCAAATTCAAGGTTTTCTAGCATTATTTTTTTATGTTCGCCATGAAGTTCAAAAGTTATTTCTTGTTTCATATAATTCCCTCCTTTTTAATTGAACGGATATTATATCACAATTAATTAATAGACGCAAACTCATTTTGTCTAAAAGCAATTATTGTATGCTTAATAGTCTTATTTTTATAAAAAAAACGAACCTTTTGCAAAGTTCGACTAATTACATTTTGGTGGAGCCGAGGAGAATCGCACTCCTGTCCAAACATTTAACCTATACAGTTCTACAAGTTTAGATGATTAGTATTTTGTCCCTAATGAATTAAATAATCATCAATTAATCATTAGGTTAGTCTTATAAAATTCATTAATTACACTAAGACAAAATAATTAATATATCTTACTAATATGAGCCTCGTTATTAACCCGTAAGAGAAGTTAATAGGAAGCTTTGAGCGCTAATCTTAAATTAAGCGAATGATGGAGCTGCTGCTCCCCCAAAATTAAATAATTTTTTTCCAGTTATTTTCTGTTTGTACGTAACGTGTAACTCACGACTTGCACCATATACATTAATATATCTGTCGAAACTAAGCGACCCCACAAAAATTATAACATATAATTATTAAATAAGCAATTGGCTATTTTTGTTGATTTCTTATTTTTTTTAAGTTCTTCAAAACATATGCTGGCCAATTAATAAAATATTTAATAACAAACGCGATACCTAGCATAAATAGCCCAGCGAAAAGATGTACAAACCATGTATTAGGAGAAAAGAATGTTCCTATTATTATAAGTATTGCAAAGACAAAACTTAATAACCTTATTACTCTTGATGATTTAATTATAATTCTGCACGCATTATCAGTTTTTTTATCTAGATCTTCATATCCACAGTTATCACAAACATAGTCCTTAAACATTTCATTATTACATTCAATACATCTGTTAACTTTAATTATTTTTGTTTTACAGTGTATACACTCATTTGTTGTATCACTTACTTTTTTACCACAATTACTACATTTTACTAACGCCACTTTTAGTACTCCTTTAAATCTTTCAATACTTGTCTTTCTATATCTTTTTTCTTGATAGATTCTCTTTTATCATAATTTTTTCTTCCTTTTGCTACTCCCATTAAAACTTTAACTTTGCTTCTCACTATATAAACTTTTAACGGGACCAAGGTATATCCTTCAATATCTAATTTTGTTTTTATTTTTTTTATCTCTTTTTTATGAAGCAATAATTTACGTGTTCTAGTTGGTTCATGGTTAAATCTGTTACCTTGCTCGTATTCTGCTATATGCATATTCAAAATATAAACTTCATCATTTTTAATAATTCCATAACTATCTTTTATATTGGCTTTTCCAAGCCTTATTGATTTAACTTCTGTCCCTTGTAATACTAATCCACATTCTATACTATCTTCTACTTCAAAATCAAATTTCGCTTTCCTGTTTATTATTTCCATTAGTAATCACCTCGAAATCAATAGTTCTTTTGTCTTTATCAGCTGCTACAACTCTTACTCTTACTGTATCACCTAATCTGTATCCACGCTTATCTTTTCTACCTATAATAGAGAATGTTGTCTCATCAAATGTATAATAATCTGTTTTTAAACTATCTAATCTAACTAATCCTTCTATTAAATTAGGCAACTCAACAAACATACCGAAGTTCATAACTGATGCTATCATTCCTTCGTATTCCTCACCAATATGCCCCATCATGTATTCAGCTTTTTTCATATCATCTACTTCACGTTCACATTCAATACTTCTTCGTTCAGCAACTGAACAATGCTGTGTTAGGAAAGGTAGTTCTCTTTCATAATAATTAATTAAGTCAGTATTCATGTTGTTTTCAAAAACGTATTTATGTAATAATCTATGCACGGTTGTATCAGGGTATCTTCTAATAGGTGACGTAAAATGAGTATAACATTTAGAGGCAATACCGAAATGCCCAATATTTGTTGCATCATAAATTGCTTTTTGCATACTTCTTAGCATCATTGAAGATAAGATGTGATATTCTTTTTTTTCTTTCAATTGTTTTAATATGTCTTGCATTACTTTTGGTGTTAATTTATCAATTTTACCGGTAACTTTATAACCTAACATATTAATAAAGCGCATGAAATTATTTATTCTTTCTTCTGATGGTTCTCCATGAACTCGGTAAACAAAAGGTAAATCTAAATGATATACATGTGAAGCAACAGTTTCATTAGCCGCAATCATAAAGTCTTCAATTAATCTCTCGCCTGTACCTCTATCTCTTAAAACAACATCAACTGCTTTTCCAGAATCGTCAACCAAAATTTTAGCTTCATCAATATCAAAATCTATATAGCCTCTTTCAACTTTGTTTTTTCTCAGTAAAGATGCTACTTCTTCCATCAACTTTAATTTATCAACATACTCTTCATAACCTTCAGCCACTATATTATCATTTAATATTTTATTTACTTTTTTATATGTCATTTGTATTTTTGATTTAATAACACTTAAATATATGTCATAATCAACAACGTTACCTTTACTATCTATTTCCATATCACATGATACAGCTAATCTTTCAACATTAGGATTTAGTGAACATATACCGTTACTTAATTTATGGGGCAACATTGGTATTACTCTATCTGCTAAGTATACACTTGTACCTCTATCTTTGGCTTCATCATCTAACGACATTCCAGGCTTAACATAATAACTAACATCTGCTATATGAACTCCTAGTTTATAATTATCACCAACTTTTTCAACACTAATAGCATCATCAATGTCCTTTGTGTCATCACCATCAATTGTAAAAATAATCTCATTTGTTAAATCACGACGATTCTTCTTATCTTCTTCATTAACAAAATCTGCTATTTCATCAACTTCTTGCATTGTTTTGTCGCTAAATGTATCAGGTATGCCTAATTTGTTTGTAATAGATAGTATATCCACCCCAGGATCATTTTTATGTCCTAATAGTTTCAACACCTCACCCTTATATACATTATTCCCAATTTTATTGGTAATTTTAACTAATACTTTATGACCTTCCATAGCTGCCATATCTTTTTTCTTATCTATTTCAATTTCTAAGTTAACTTTTTCATCGTCTAATTTTAGATATTTTTTCTTTTTCTTAAATATTATTTCTCCAACTACTTGTTTTAACTTACGATCAACTATTTTAACTATTCTGCCCTCTTTTGATACACCTTTAACCGCTAATATTTCAACTATTACTTGATCTCCGTGAATTGCATTATTCATGTTGTTAGGGCTTACAAATACATCTTCATCTCCTTCAACATCAACAAAGCCAAAACCTTTTTTATTAGCTAACATCACACCAATTTTCAAATGTGAGTTATTAAATAACATGTAGTTGTTTTTATTTGTTCGATAAACTTTTAATGTATCTTCCATTTCATTTAATATTTTTAACAATTCCTTTAATTCTTCAACAGTAGTAAATCCTAGTAATTCATTTAATTCATTAACAGATAATGCTTTATCTGATTTTTTTAATATTTCTATTATTTTTTCTTCCATTTTATATCTCCTCTATTAATGGTATATCAACATCGTTAATTGCTGTAAACCTCTTAGTTATTTTATCAGTTGTCGTGTGAATTTCTTTAACATCTTTACTGACTGTTTCAATACTTCTATATAACTTATCCCATCTTTCTTTGTATCTTACAAATTCTGAACTAAGTAATTTTAATTCACTGTGGATAACATTTGTGTACTTATCTCTTTCTAAGTTCTTAATTATTATTTGAATTGTTGTTAAGGTACTAATTAACGTAGTTGGGCTAGTAATCCAAACTCTTTTTTTATATGCGTATTGAACTATGTCATTGTGATGGGCATTAATCTCAGCAAATATTGCTTCGGCCGGCAAAAACATTATTGCTTGGTCTGATGTTACACCTTCAATAATATATTTTGAACTTATATCATCAATATGTTTTTTCAAATTAGTTTTAAATAGTTTTTCATAATGACTTCTTGTTATATTATCTATATTTTTATCAACCATGTTTTGATAATTTTCTAACGGAAATTTTGAATCAATAGCAATTAATCCCAATGGTTCTGGCGCGAATAAAACACAATCTGCAATAGAATTATTACTAAACGTATACTGTAATTTATAAACAGTTTGTTTCTCGCCAAATATATTAGACATAATATGGTTTAAATTAACTTCTCCAAAAATACCTCTTGTTTTTTTATCAGTTAATACATTTTGTAATGAAATTATATCTGACGATAAAGTGTCTATTTTTTTTTGAGCTTCATCAATTTTTGATAATCTTTCTAAAACCGACGCAAATGTTTTATTAGTTTTTTCAAAGTTTTCATCTAATCTCTCATTTACTTTATCGCTTATGCTTCTTAATCTTGCTTCTATTTTATCATTTAATTTATTAAAGTCTTCGTTTAAATCCCTACTAAAAGATGACTTAAATTCTCCTATTTCTTTAACTAAACCAGTTTCTAATTTACCTATTTTTTCAGTTATGTTGGAATCATTATTTTTAAGTAGTACAAAAATATTTAAAATAATGGCTACAATAACTAAAACTATTATTACTATTTCCATATTATCACCCATAATGATTATATCACATATTTAATTGTGATATACAAAAAAAGCCGAAATATTCGACTTTTACATTATTATTGCGTTAACTAAATATATTGCCGCTATTGAAATAGCTGTTATTAAAATAAATACTTTACCTGCCTTATCATCTTCAACTTTATCAACCGTTAATAATGAATGGTAGAACGTTACTAGGAAATATAATAACCCTACTAGCATTATTACAAACCCCACTGTTAACGATATAGCAAATCCAACTAATGATAACACATATGTCGCTGTTGGGATGATAGATATAGTTCCAATCATCGCTGCGTTTCTTTTGTAATGCGTTGGTACTTTAAATAGTTTATTAACCACAAAATATGTTCCAAACACTAATGCTGCATAATATGCCGCACTATATAATGCCCCATATAAGAATACATCAAATTGTTTAATGTCTGCTAAGCCACTAGATGCAGCCATTAAACTCATCATATCGCCAGATCCCCAGAAAAATAATGCTAAAACTTCTTCGTAATACACTGCTGCAAATATCCCTTGCGCAACAGCTGCTAGCGCCATTAATACTAATCCTAATTTATATTTAGTAGATTTTGAATATTTTGAAATAGTTTTTAATGGTTTATTTAACATTCCTTTTGCCGAGTCTAACATATCATCAATAATTTCGTTTGTTGAAGTAGCTACCACTACCTCTTTTTCAACTTTTTTCACTTCCTTTTTTACTTCTTCTTGCTCAACTTTTTTTACTTCTTCAACTTTTTTTGCTTTCTTAGGTTCTTTACAACTACATGTTTTTCCTTCTTCTAATTTTTTACCACAATCGGTACAAAACTTTGCCATAATTTACTCCTCCTTAATATCTTGAAAAATAGTCTGTGATATCATATATACCAGCAAATTTGTATTCGCTGTCAACATAATCTAAATAAATAGTTTGTGTTATTCCACTTTTTGATTTACTAATAGTTTGACTTTCATCGTTGTAATTCAAGTACTCTAATTCATAGTCATAATCAATACTAACACTTACTTTTAATAACCCATCTTCTAAAACAACATATTCTAGTTCTGGTTCTTCAATACTAATTTTAGTTAATGTATAAGTCCCCTCTAATGAGTCTTTTAAATCTTCATAATCATCTTCGAATTCGTCATAATTATAATTGCCTTTAATGTCATCATAAGATTTTCCAGAGATAATATCGTTGTATAGACTTGTTAATATTTCAACAGTTTTATTTTCTATATCAGTTACTTTATTATCATCCATGTCATCAACATCAATCTTTGACATTTCATATCCATCATAACTATTTGGATACATTTCATCAGTAATAGTTATTCCTAATGGCGTTTCTATTTCCAAATCATATTCACTCGTTAATATTACCGGTATTATATATATATCAGTACCATCCTTTGTTTCTGATAAATAATCATGTTCTAGCAAAATACCGTCAACTTTTACTTTTGAACCTTCTACAACATTCATTTCATAGTCATTTACAGTTACACTTAACTCGTCATTGTCAATTATCCAATTAGGAAATAAAAGGTATTTTTTACCTGCAACCTTTAATTCAAGTTCTATCGTTTCTTCTTCATCATCAAATTCTGCATCTATTTCGACAGTTGCTTTTTCTCCATTAACTTTTACATCAGTAATAGTATAAGTCATTTCTTCTAGGTCTTCTTCACCAAACATATCTTCAAATTTTTCTTTTGTAACAAATTTTGATTCTTTTAATCCATATAATTCGAATAATTTATCTTCATCATTAGCGGTTATTGCTTCTAAAAAAGACACTGCAACTTTTTCTGGTGTAAACATTGTTGTCCCATAATAATACCCACCACCTAATAAAGCAATTAATAATACAACAATTATTAACGTTTTCTTTTTTTTAGGATCCATTGGTGGTTTTTGAACATATACTATTTTCTCAGTAGTTTCTTCGCTAACTGCTGTTTCAGATGTCTCAAATTTCGCTCCACATTCTTGACAAAATTTCCCACCTGATTCGTTTTTTGTTCCACATTCTCCACAAAACATACTTCTCACCTTCCTTATTTATATAATACTATATAATATTTAATATGTAAATAATTATTATTTATTCTGTTATTTTTTCAACTTCACCTGGTGTAAAGGCATTAAGGTCAATAACTGTTTTTTCGATTGTAAAATTATTAACTAGCGTCCCCATTATTTCATCTTCTACAACTGCCTCTTCTTTCATCATTTCAATAGTATCCCATCCATCTATTATTTTTCCAAAAGCTGCATAATCTCCATCTAAACTTGGGGCATCATTTAACATAATAAAAAATTGGCTACCTCCTGAATCATATTCTCTACTTCTTGCCATTGACACAATTCCAGTCGTATGACTTAAATCGTTTTCAATCTCATTATTAGAAAATTCTCCTTTAATTGAGTAATTAGGACCTCCTGTCCCTTTCCCTGTTGGATCACCACCTTGTAAGACAAACTCCTTATCTAACCTGTGAAAAGTATTATTGTCATAAAATCCTTCATTAGTTAAACTAATAAAATTGTTGACTGTATTTGGAGCAATTTCTGGATATAGTTCTATTACTATACTCCCATAGTCTTTCACATAAATAGCTGCTACTGGATTACTTACTTCATAGGTTAACTCTGTCTGATTACTATCAATTTGATAGTTAATGCCTAATAAGTTTTCCTCTTTTCCATCACCACACCCAGTTACTAAAAATAACCCTACTAAAACTAAACATAACTTTCTCATTTTAATCACCTTCTTTAATTATATCACAAAAATAATCATTTGTATTATAGTATTTAAAAAAGAGTTCGCACTCTTATTTGTAACACTATGCTTATAAAAATAGTTTTTTTTGATACTGTTTCATGTACAACTCTTCTTCTTCACTATTTTCTGCTAGTAAACTAAATAACTCTTCTGCAACTTTATAATTAGGAGTTTGGTAAACTTCTACCCCTTCAAGTATACCTCTTTGCTCAAAACGGCCTTTACTAGCAATAAGTGCATTTATATCAAACTCTATTTCTTTGCTCTTTTCTAATAATCTCCCAAACAAACTAATAATTGTTTTTATTTGGATAAAATCAAACGTTACATCCGATGTTCTAAACTCTATTGTTGGTTTAGTTGACTTTTCAAGCAAGTTATCGTCTGACTGCAATTTTTCATCATATAAAACATTAGATAAGTTTAACCCTTGATACCGATGAAGTAGCACCTCATAAAATAATATACCGTAATGTTGAATCCTAAAAAAATTGTATTGTTCTCTACTTTCTATTAAATTTAGTGGTTTATCTGAATACCATTTTATCAATTTAATATATTCATCAAAATTAAATGAAAGTGGTTTGGCATGACTATTAAAACTTGATCTTCCACGCTGGAAGGTATTAAAAGTAAAATAGTAAATAATTGGTTCATACGTTAGCCATAATTGAAGTAAATTTAACCACCTATTATCTCCTTTTTCATAAAAATCAGCATTAAAATGAACATGAAATCCGGCTTTTCTACTTGGTGTCGCACCATTTGCCACTAAGATATCGCAGAGTTCTTTTAGTTCTTCCCACGTTGACTGTTCATCAGTTAAAACTGATGACACTATTTCACCGCCTAATTTTACAGTTCTGTCTGCCTCAGCTCTCCAACTTGTTTCTTTAAATGCTTCATTACAACTTTTTGTAATTGTTTCTAACTGTTGTAGTGTTATTTCATTTGTTTCTAACTCAATTCCAAATGTTAGTTTTTCATTAAGCTCTATTTTGCTTGTTTCCCTCATATTAATCCCCCGTTATAGTCTTTTTTGATACTGTTTCATATATAGTTCTTCTTCTTTACTATCCCTCGCTAATAAATTAAATAATTCTTCGGCCAATTTGTAATTTGGTTTCCTGTGTTGTTTATAGTCTAATTTTAAAAGTTTTTTTTCATAGTCACTTCTATCAATTATTAGCTTATCAATATCCAATTCTATATTTTTGCTTTTTTCTAACAACCTTCCAAATAAACTAACCATGACTTTAATTTGCATTATTTCAAAAGTACTATCAGCGGTTCTAAATTCTATGGTAGGTTTTCTAGATTTTAAAAATATATCGTGCTGAGCTGTTATATTTTTATTGTATAGTACATTCGCAATGTTCATTCCTTGAAATTTATGTATTAGAGAATCAATTTCTTCCCCAGCGGAGTATTGTTCAAAAAACTGTGGATAAATTTCGCGCGCTTCTTCTAAGTTATATTTAAAACTAGAAAAATACTCTATAAGCTTGATATATTGTTGATAATTTTTCCTAAGAGGTCTTGCAAAGGTTTCCAACTCGGGTCTTCCACATTGAATTAAATTAAATGAGAAGTAATAAAAGACCGGCTCATATAGTAACCAAAGCTGCAACAAGTTTAGCCATTTATTGTTTCCTTTTTCATAAAAATCAGCATTAAAATGGACATGAAAAGCCGCTTTTGAGCTTGGCTTCGCGCCTAATTCTTTTAACATTTCACACATGTCTTCAATGTCTAGCCATGTTACGAAGTCATCTGTTAAAATAGATGAGGCAATTTCCCCACCGTTTTTAACTGTATAATCAGGTTTAGAGCACCAACTACCTGCACTTGCAAGTTCATTAAATTTTTCAACATGTTTATCTAAAATTTGCAACGCAACCTCATTTGTTTCAAACTCTATACCAAATGTTAATTTATCATCAAGTTCTACTTTTCCAACCTCTTGCATAGCCCCTCCTTTTATAAGTGTCTATTATAACATTTTTTCTTTTTATTGCAAATAAAAAAAGAAATTAGTATTTCTTTTTCGGTAATAATGATTTTTTTAATACGAATTCATCACTTGTTTCAGCAATAATTAACTTATCTAATCTCCCTAATTCTTGACCATAAACATGATCAAAATTAAAGTCTTTTGTTAATCCACTAACTAAACTTCGTACTTCGCCTGGTAATCCATTTACATCAACAACTTTTTCATCTAGTTTTTTTATTATGTCCGCCAATGATGTAGGATATATACAAGTTATATCAAGATGACTTGTTCCTAGATGATAACAAACTGTATAATGTTGTCCAAAATCTGGGTGTTCTATACTATATTGTCCATTACTTAAACTAATGTCACTTAACTTATTATAAATAAGAGTTGAAGCCCCACTATAAATGTTGAATCGTCTGTTTAATTGTTGTAATAAAATGCTCGATTTTATTTCGTTACATATTCTCATGAATGCTTCTTCATTTATGACATCAAATAGTTTTTGATTTCCAGATGTTGAATGAGGGAATCTTAATTGCCCATCATCTGTTTGAATTACACCACTGTTGCTAATCGTATTAGCGTATGCATTAACGCTAGACCCAAGTTTTTTTTCTGATAATTTTCTTATTCCCTTTTTATTACTCGCACATTGATAAAAAATAGATACAGGCACTCTATCATCAGCGTGCCCTGCTATAAAATCAAAATCAACATCATAACAGCCAGGATGAAGTAAAATATGCTGTTTTAATTTTAATAATTCTCCTTTTAAATCTAATGTTTTATTTTTTAGTGCTGCGACTAAATCTATATAACTACATTTTTCCATACATTCCTCCTTTGTTGATTATATCAAATCTACAATTTTAGTCAAGTTTATCAAATATTATAGTCATTTAACTAATATTTTTTTCTATTATAAAGATATATTTGATAATATTGCATAATAGCTTCTCCTAAACCACTTGTTCGTGCTTGTAAATACTTGATTTTTGAACACGATTCAATAAACCAATCATCAATGTTATTAACGGTCATAATTTTAATATATTCCCCCCCTAATTTATTGTTTACTTGTCCCTTTCTAACTATTTCCATTATTTCATGTGCCGTATCAATATCTAACCCTTTTAAAACTAAGTAGTCTCTAATATCTTCTTTGCAAGATATTAGATTAGTATAAGGTATTTGATAAAATAATAATTCTCCATTATTATTCCAAGCGCCTGTACTATGGGCAAAATTGTTTAATGTGGCTAAATCAAAGATAGATTCAACTTTTACTTTTTTTAATATTTTTGTCAAAAATTTAGAAAAAATAGTTTCACTTACTAAGTTTTCATTAATCATTTTAAATACTTTCACATCATTTAACGGAATGTCATTAATGTTAATATCTTTTAAACATTCATTTAAGTTAACAATATTAATGATTGGAACATGTCTAAACATGTCTTGATACTCTTTAATACCCGTTTGTTCATAACCTATTTCTACTATTCTTTCTATAATGCTTACTAATTCTTCAAGATACGTATCTTTCATAGTTTACCTCCTTTTTAATATGATAACATATGTGACTATATGTAAAACTATACGACAAAAAAACAAACTAATAATCGTTTGTTTTTAAAAAGTTATCCATTATTTCGTAATACTATATTATATACCATTTTTTAGTTTTATAATCATAACCTATATTTTTATATAAGTAATTAATATCATCCATATATCTTTCAATTTTTCTAGAATTAAAAGAAGTTTTTAAGACTAATTCTTCTGTTGTGTATTCATGTTTTGAATGCAGGAATTTCTTTAATAATTCAATATTATTTTTCCTTTTTTGAGTATGATTTATTATTTTTTCATTTTCATAATATGTATTATATAAATCATTAATATAGCTATCTAACTCGTCTGAATATAATTTTTTTTTACTTAACATGCCAATATTTGAATATTTATTAAAATCCTTATCATAATCTCCAACTATATAAATTCTTTCATATTTTTTTAACTTACATCTATATTTTAAATCAAACTTTTTTATATCAATATTTTCAACATTTATAATTATTAAAAAACCTTGTTTATTTATTGCTTCTTTTAAAGTATCAACATAAATGACTTTTGGAAATCTTTTCCTATTAGCTACAAAATCTATATCCTTTACATCAACTAACCAGATACTTTTCTTTTGTATCTCACTAAAACCGCAAAATACTACATTCCTTTTATTAGTTAATATTTGGCAAACTCCTTAAATTCACTATCAACAATATATATATTAGTAGAACATTCTTTCATATTAAGTATATACTCATTAACGGTCAAATCAGTTTTAATAGGAACTTTCTTATTCCAATAATTTAATTCGTCACTAAATTTATGTTTATGATTACAAACTCTATCAAGTTCTTTTAGAACTATCTCTTTATTACCAGAATAACCACATATTATTAAATATTCAACTGTTGTTTTTTCTTCATCTAAATTGACATCATAGCTAATGCCATATTCATTTAAAATATTTTTTCTTTCAATTGCTTTATTAATTATATTTTTAATCATTTTTTCTTTTTTATCCTTATTTTTGATAATCATATATAAATCATCTAAGTGTTTATGAAGGCCGTTTTCTTTTCCTATAACACCTTCATTATACTTAACTTCACATAATATTATTTTATTAGTTGCTAAAAAAACAGCATCAATTCTTGCATTATCTTCCTTTTCAACCCATTCTAATTCAAAAGGAATAAAATCTGATTTAAATGGTGAATTTTTAGCATTTAGTATATTTTTTCTACTTATTTTAGAATGATTATCATTTAATACATTCATAATTTCTTGTTGGAATGACTTTTCATTATTAGGAATTCCATCATTTTTAGTTTCTATGTATTTTTCATAGTTTTCTAATATTTTTAAACATACATTAATGTAATTTTCTGTTTTATTTATAATTTTAGTTAAATTTTTTGGTTCTTTTAATTTTATTTTAACTTTAACCATATGACATATCCCATCATTATTTATGGTCATTAATATAATATCTTTCCACGTTTCAAGTAAATCTTTATATTGATTTAAGTTAAGTGGTTTATCAAAAACTATTTTAGGCTTTAATGTATCTTCGTTTTCTATACTAAAATTATTATATTTAGTTTTTAACTTTTCTACTACTTCTTCAAACTTTTTTATACCGTCTTCTGTTCGTATAGATGAATGACTAAATACTACTTTTTCCAAACTAAGCTCATAACCAAAATCTATTAATTCCCCAACTGTATTAACTAAGTTTGTTTTAATTTCTTCAAAGTTTTCGTACTTAACTGCTTTACTATTTAATGATATTCTTGAAACTGATGGGAGCATTTTTTTAGAATTTAGTTCTAATATTTTTCCACCATTTTTATATATTTTTCTTTCTTTTAATCTCAATCTAAAATATATATCATTCATTTTTAACATTTGTTCTATTATATCTTTCATAATTCCTCCTATCCCAATAATACCAAACTTATCCCCATCACTAGCATCCCACTTACAACACCATATATAGCAGTATGATGTTTTCCGTATTCCTTAGCTGTTGGTAATAATTCATCTAAACTTATAAAAACCATTATTCCTGCAACTGCCGCAAATACTATACCAATTAATGCATCATCTAAAAATGGTCTTAAAATCAAGTACCCTATTATTGCTCCAATTGGTTCAGATAAACCAGATAAGAATGAATATAAAAACGCTTTAATTCTACTACCTGTTGCATAATAAATTGGAACTGATATTGCAAGTCCTTCTGGAATATTATGAATTGCTATCGCTATTGCAATAGGAATACCTAAACTAGGGTCAGTTAAAGCTGACATAAATGTCGCTAATCCTTCTGGAAAATTGTGAATACCTACCGCTAATGCAGTAAGAATACCCATTTTCAATAATTTTTTATTCTTAATATTCGGATCATTTAGTTCCTCAACACCACGAACTTCGTGAGGATTAGTTTCTTTTGGGATAAGTTTATCAATAACTCCAATAACTAATATACCTGTAAAAAAAGCAAGCAAAGTTATTAATTGTGCATTATCACTTTTACTGGCAATTAAATCATGTGCTTTGGGATAAATTTCAATAAATGAAACAAATATCATCACACCAGCTGAAAATCCTAACGCTAATGACAAAAACGTTTTATTTGTTTTTTTTGCAACTAACCCTATTAAACTTCCAATACCCGTTGCTAATCCCGCAAACAAAGTTAATAAAAAAGCAATTAAGAAATTATTATCCATATTTAACCTCGATTCTTTTATAGAAACTTATTTATAAATTTCATATTATTTTAAAATAGCTAACTATAAATTGTTTTTGTTTGTATCTTAATTATACCATATATAAATATTTCAAAAACAAAAAAGACTAATTTTTAATTAATCCTTATTTAACAACTAATGTATGTTTTATTGTAGTTATATTTCCAGATTTATCTGTTGCTGTAATTGTAATTTCGTATTTACCTAAGATATCACCAGTGATTTTAGATACTGAGGCAGTTCCATTACTTATACTAACTTCTACACTAGTTCCTTCGTCATATGTTAATTCTTTTAATATATTTTTTTTATTTAATACATAAGTTGGATCGTCTTTAACTTTCGATGGTATACTATCTTCATTAATTTTAATATTAGGAGCGATTATATCCATTTCAAATGTATATTCGGTTTTTTTACCTTTGTCATCTATAACGATTAAGGTATTTACTCCATTTATAATATGCTTTGTGTCTTTGTTAAAAATATAAGAGTACTCTGCTTCATTAATATTTTTTTCAAGTTTTTCACCATTTAGTTTTATTGTTTTAATTTTAGAATCATCACTGATATACAACTCTAATACACTAAATATTGTACCTTTGTTATTACCAATTGAAGTTGCAAGTTTTTTTTCAATAGTCGGAGCATCATTTTTATCTATTTCATACTCAACTACTGTTTCATTTCCGGCTAAATCTCTTGCATATAATTTATAAGTACCTTCTTTTTTTGTTTTAATAACTTTGGTACCTTTTTCATTTAACACTTTTTCTTTATCATTTCTTGTTACTTCTGCTAAACCAATGTCATCTGAAATAAAAGCGATTACTCTTTTAGTATATACATCAGATGTAATTAATTCATCAGTTTTTTTATTAACAATTGTCGGTGCGGTAAAGTCTAACACAAAAGAATATGTTTCACAATTATTAGCAGTATCACATACTTCGATAGTATTTTCACCTTCAACAGCCCCGTGTTTTAAATCGTTGTTTTTATCATCTGTTTCTGGGCTGCTTATTGTTTTAATATGCATTGTTTTAACTTCATCACTTTTTACGTATATATCAGTTCCGTTTAATCTAATTGATTTAATATCCGTTTCGTCAGTCATTTTTAAAGCAACTGAACTAAATATATCAATTGTTTCTCCGTTGTAAGCAACATCCATAGTTCCTACTGTTCTATCATTATCCATCACTATTATAACAGGCGCAGTTTCATCTGGTTGTGGAGTTGGTTCTGGTGTTGGTGTAGGTTGTGGAGTTGGTGTTGGTTCTGGTGTCGGTGTCGGTGTTGGTTCTGGTGTCGGTGTTGGTGTTGGTTCCGATTGTGGCGTTGGTGTTGGTTCTGGTTGTTGACCAGTCAAACTACCTGTTCCTACATTTGGTTGTGAAGATGATTGATTACCTTCGTTTTCTTCATTTTGATTAGAGTTTACTTCTGTTAATCCATTCTCTTGTCCTGGATTGGCAAAAGTAAATACAAACATTCCCATAAATATAAATAATGTTATGGCAACTATTTTTTTCTTGTTCATTTTTTATCCCCCTCTTATTGACTCTTTCTCACATCAACTTGAAAATTATATCACTTATATTACACCTTGTCAAATTATAAAATTTGTTAAGCTAATTAAAAAAAATTAATATATCCACTATATCAATTCCTTTTTATTATACCTTATATAACTAACTGATGTTATTGCGAATATTAATATTATTCCTACAATCATCAGGACTATATTAATATTACCATTACTTATAAAACCTCTTACATCTGCTAATGAGTAAGCTGAAAAGTATCTTAAAATTTCTACTTCCTCAGATATATTAGCAAAAGAATATAAAAAGTAACTTAAAAATGTGATTCCAAAAGCTAATGGAACAGCTTTTCTTGTTTTTCTTAAAAATGTTGAAATACACAAAGACATTATAAATAGTAGTACTGTTGGTATTATAACTATGCTATTTAGTTTGGTTACTAAAACCAAATCTAAATCACCATTATATAATAACCCTAATGATGTAATAATTGTAACTGCCACATTCATTACGGCTATATTAATTATTCCAGCAATAATTTTCGACGTAATTATCTTATTTCTAGATATTGGCTTAGAATATAAGTATTCTATTGTACCGTCATTTTCTTCTTTCAATAATATGTTACTCCCCAATAGGGATGCATATATCCCATATACAAGCATCATAAGTACAATTCCTTCTGTTTTAAACCAACCTATACTAGTACTTAAACTAGAAATATCCATATTAAAAGCAATTAATAATTCCTCTGGAAAGGCCTTTAAAATATCATCTAAGTTACTTTCAAAAACAACTGATAAACTTGGGTATAAACTATATACAAGTAAGTTAACTATAAACAAAACAATAATCCATATAATCAAACTTTTTAAATTTAAACTTAATTCTCTTTTTATCACACTTGATCCTCCTTGTAAAACTCCATAAATATATCTTCAAGTGTTGGCTCTTCAATGAGGATTTTATTAATTTTATATTTACTTAAAGCACCAATCAATTCATTAATGTCCTTATCATAAAGAAATTGGTTATTAACTAAGTTAACTTTTAATTCATTGCTTATTTTTTTCATATCTTTACTTTCAATAGAAATCTTATAATATTCTACTTTTATATTGTTTATATCTTCAATTTTCAACAGTTCATTATTTTTTAATATCGCTACTCTATCACATACTGCTTTTATTTCACTTAACGTATGTGATGAAAACAAAATAGCGCACCCCTTTTCTTTTTCTTCTCTTAATATCTCAAAGAATTTTGATTGAATCAGTGGATCTAGCCCACTGGTAGGTTCATCAAGTATTATTAACTTTGGACTATGAGCCAAAGCAAGAACTATCCCTACTTTTTTTAAATTACCAAATGATAACTCATCTATTTTTTTATTTACATCAAGGTTTAGTTTTTTTGATAGTTCAAAAGCTTTTTTCAGTGTATCATACTTATAAAAAGTATCATTATATTTAAACAAGTTTTTAATTTTGTCATTTTCATATAATTTAACTTCGGAAGGTAGATATCCAATTCCTTTTTTTATTTCTGGATTTTCAATGCTCCCACCATCTATCAGAATTGTACCATCATTTAAACTCAATAGACCCATAATTGCTCTAATAGTAGTACTTTTGCCACTACCATTTGGTCCAATAAAACCAAATATTTCACCTTTATGAACTTCAAGAGATAGGTTTTTAATACCTATGATGCTACCATAATATTTAGTCAAGTTATCTATTTTCAACATATAATCACCACTTCTATAATATCATATTTTACGTTATAAATATATTCCTTAGTTTTTTTTAACAACTATATAAAAATAAAGTTAAGCGACGCATGAAAAAATTATATGTGCTATACTCATAATATAACTAAGAAAGCGAGAGGGTTAAAATGGATTTAGAATATGAAATTAATTCATCTAATTTATGTACTTATACAAAAAATGAACTATTAAAATTGAATGAATGTCTGCCAAAATGGAAAACTACACAAGATCCAATAATGTTTATAGTGAAAGAACTCAATAATGCTAAAAGAAAAAAATTAATGCGGTTAATAACAGAGATGATTAAACAGCATTCATTTTTTAACGGTGATTTAAAAGAACATTTATTTAGTGATACTAAAATGTGCTTGCCATCTAAAATTATTTTCGATAATGGCAAAGGGTATATTTTTTCTTTAAATAAATATTTTATAGAACAATATAATGTTGATTATTTTTTTAACATTATACATAATGCTTTAACAAAAAAAAATGTATTAATCCTATTAGAAATAGGTGTAGAGTTAGATGATTTATTTTACAAGCATCAACTGTTTAATAATTTTTATTTCATATTTGCTAATAAAGAAGAAACTATGACAACAGTAACTAAATTGGGAAAAAGTAAATATAATAACTATATTCAACTTAACAAAAATATAAGTAATATAACTATTTCTTTTAATACAATAACCAAAATCATACCCACTAATAAAATAGCATTAAAATATTTACTTGTAAGTGAGTTTAAAATTAATGAGACAAACATTAGCAAATACATCTTTGAAATGAAGATAGATATAGAATATGCCATGACAACACCAGTTATAGTAGGAAAAGAAAAAAAATCACTATATGATATGCTGGTTACCAAAGAATTGATTATTGATAAAATCATCTTAGGTGATAAATCATGTACTGTATTAAATATATGGCGTTCGATATTGCCTAATACTAAGAACCAAATTACCGAAATTAAAAACGCTGAACTTATTGTTTCAACAAATTACAAGGAGGATGAAAATGAATAATTATAAGTTTTGGAAAATTATATCTCGCCTAAAAAAAGTTCAAGCTGAGGAAGAATATAATCAAATAATATCTAATTATTGTTCTTCATCTAACGATGTATTGCAGTTACTATCATTGTACGATAAAAACTATGAAAAACTATATAATAAATATTGCGCTATTTGGATTAAAAATGAGCAATTACTTAAAATTTCAGAAGATGATTTTAATTTTTACATAACCTATTTGATAACAAGAGGTTCATTAGTCATCAAAATGTTATCTTCAAAAACTATACCATATATAGTAAATTATAAAAAAAATTACAAAGTTTCACACTTACACGCTTATTTTATAAGTTTGAAAAATCAACTTAATTACTAAGCAATCCGCTTGACAAAGTATTTTGCTTGTCATAAAATAAATATTAAAATACTAAAAACAGTTAATAGGAGGAATTTCATGTATATTAAAATTATTCGTGGCCTAGGACAAATTGGGGGAAACATAATTGAAATAGGGACCAAAAAAAATAAAATCATTTTTGATTGTGGGACCGAACTTGCACCATTAGATGATGCAAATTTCAAAGATACTATGAGTATTGATGGCCTTATGTTTGGAGAGAAAAAATATGACGCTGTTTTTATTAGCCATTATCACGGTGATCACATTGGCTTAGTAAATAAAATCATACCGAAAATTCCAGTATATGCGAGTATAGAGACTGTAAATCAAGTTGAAAAAATATCAAAAATCATAAATCATAACCATCGTAAAATTACTGCAATTTCTAAAAAAATCACAGTCGGCGATATAAATGTCACACCTTTTCCCGTAGAACATTCCGCAATAGGCGCTTTTATGTATCTTATTGAAGCTGATGGAAAGAGTATATTATATTCGGGAGATTTTTCAAAAGCCACTAATTTTGTAAAAGATGTTGACATTCTTCTTTGTGAAGGTACAAATATGGGCTTTACTACAAAAAGTAAACTTACTGAAATTGACGTTATAAATGAAATTGAAAAAACTATTAAAACTACAAGTTTACCTACTTTTTTAATCACAACAACAGCAAACTATAATAGAATTCACAATTTATATCGGCTTTGCGCGAAATTAAACAGACCTTTTGTATCTGACCTTACTTCTTACATGCTAATACGTGATATAAAAAACAATGAACAAGAACAAACAAATCCATTAAAATTTTATATGCATAATTTTATTGAGAAAAGTGACACAAATTATGATTTTTTTAAAAATAATGAAAAATTCATAATGTCCAAAACTGATATTTTAAAATCTAATGCTTTGATTTTAGTCCGTAAAAATGAACTTCAAATTCCATTATTAAATGAACTTAAACCAATTTGCGGACAATTTTCAATAGCTAACATGATTAAACAACTATCACAAAAAGGAAAAATAAAACTAATTTATTCTACTTGGTCTGGATATAAACAAGAACTAAAATTTGGCAAGTCATTACAAAGACTTGTTAATGAATATGACGTTGAAATTATTGACATTCATGCTAGTGGCCATATTTTCAAAGAAGAATTAGTCAAGTTCATTAAAGAACTTAATCCTAAAAAAATAATTCCAATTCATACTGAACACACCGAAGAATTTGGTAAAGAATTTAATAATGTAATATATTTAGCTAATAATCAAGAGATGGAGGTATAGTTATGGCAATAAATAGTGTTTTAAAAATATCAGCAGAGATGCAGGAAATATGGTGTAAATTTCCTAAATTAAAAAATAATTTTCATCTTAGGGCTATAGATGGCGCTGTAAGCATAGTTTCTAATAACGAGTATTTGCCAATGCGGGGAATTAAAGTTAGTATATCTAAGTTAGAAAGTACTTTAAAAAAATTAAGTGAATTACACGAAATTAACAAAAGTAATTTATTTAAAATCGGCTTCAAAGATAGAAATTGTAAAGATGAAGAAGCACTAGTTCAAGTAAGATTAATTAATAATTTACAAACTGACGAGGAATTAAAAAAAGTTTTTAATGCGAAGGAAATTACTTTTATTGGTTCAGAATTAATTTTAAAGGAAGGCAGACAAGGCACTAGATATGTTCCCGACATTGTTGTTTTGATTGATGATAAAATATGTTTTATTGAAGTTAAAAAAGAAAAAAGCAAAGATGATGCAGATACACAAGTGAAAGGTTACATTGAAAATTATGGAAAAATGCCTGAGTACTTTATGCTTATCAATAATTACCTTAAACCATATAAAAAACAAGTTAACTTTGGTTCTACTCCAATGTATGGAATTTCAATATATGGTTATAAACCAAATCAAAAAATAAGTGAAGTAGCACCTAATGTATTTAAGTATGAATAATTAATAAGTCATTAAAAAAGAGAACTTGTATTCTCTTTAAGTTTCAATTTATTATTGTGCAGTTTACTGCATTTTTTTAGTTAATCAGTTTCTACTAAAATACATATCTTAATGCTACTATCACTGCAAAGTTATCATGCTCACTTTATTATTACATTGCTGACTCTTCTTCCGAATCAACAATTCTTTTTTCTTCTTCTGTCATCATGTAATTATAATCCAATTCAAAAAATATTTTAAATGCTTCACGAGATACATTATCTGGATTAAATGGGTCAAAAATATCGATTGAGGTTAGATAGTATTCGTTTCTGTTGTTTGATATATGCTTTAATATCTCTCTGGGAATTTTTTGCATTTTTTTATATTCTACTAATCTTATTAGTTCATATAATTCTTGACAAGTTTCACTATTATTCATATCTAACGTACACCGCCTTTTTTTATTTCTTCTTCTTTCAAAATTATTTTATATGCCTTTAGTAATTTTTTTCTTTTAATTTTACGATCTATAATAGCTTTCACACTACTTAAAAACATATCTTTTTGACTAAGTGACTTAATATATGTTTTAATCAACTCAGTATGATATTGATAGAATGTTTCATCAAAAATTTCATGCATTTCTATGGCTTTTGCACAAGTTATTTTATATTGCGCAAGCACACTTTTTTTAAAATAATTATAATCCACTAATTCAAAAGCTATATTTTCAAGAATGTGGTTTTCTTTTTCATAGTTCCCAATTTTTTCTGACAATACTCTTATATTTTCTGGATTATTTTTCCTTAATTTCCCATCTGCACATTCTATATAAGAAGATAAGATTCCATTTTCATAGAAGCAAATAGTTTGTCGTTCATTTTTAGCCAAGTATACTATTTTTTCATTTCCACTTACATTAACACCAGGAGCAAAACCATAAAATGGGTTGTGCTCTTTTGCCACTCGTTCAATTTCATCAATTCCATATTCAGGGACAATCGCTATTTTATTTTCTAAAACCTTGTCTTCTATTATAGAATCACTTTTATCGTCATTTTTTAATACATCAGGTAAATTTAATTCTCTATGAATTTGATTGTAAACAAAATCATATGATTGAGTGAAAAAATCTGATATTTTTTTCAAAGCATAAACTCTACTAATCTTGCCTTCCGAATCAAAAATATAAAATTTACTATTCTGATCGGGATAAATCATTTTATTTGAAAAATCACTAGGTGTATTAGGATTTTTACTTTCGTTTGATACAGTGTATGCATTTGTATGCTTAACAACGCAATCTCTTAATGAGTGCATCAACCTCACTAGTTTGAATTCATCTAATGTAAACAAATCTAAATGTCCGTATCTGCATTTAACAAAAGAATCTTCTATGTTACCTGCTGTTATGATATCCATAATATCAGAATTGCTAATTTCTGATAATTTACCATTTTCGTCATAAAAATAAAAGTAATAATAAGATTTGATTGATTGATACATTTCTTCTTTTAGTTTTTTCGGGATTTCAACAAAATAATCCTCACTACTTTCCATATCGAATATCGCGAGCATATTTTTTAAATTATGCCCACAGCTTTTCAGTGAATACTTCTGCAACTCTCTAAGCTCTTTAATTTTAATATTATGTAATGCAGAGAGTTTTTTAAATATTGCTTCGTCACCTATTAAAATATCATATTTTTCTTCTTCTGATAACTCGGTTACAATATCTTGTAGTTTTTGATTTTCGATTATAGTAGGTATTTTTAAAAAAGTTATTAATATTCCTTTTAAGTAGTACTCACATGCCAATCCCATTAATGAACAAGTTTGCCGCAATTCATTTACTAAATCTTCCGAGCCGATTTGAGATTTATATTGAATTAAATTGCGGTAATTAGAAACGCAATCAGCGTATAAATTATCTGCTAAATCAAAAAATTCTCGCTGTTTTTTTAACATAATGCTCATTTGTTATTACCTCCATATTATTCATTATAACATTTATTATTATAAATGTATATATAGTAAATACAGTCAAAAAAATGCTTAGAAAAGTGAGTTTCCAAATAAAATCTACTGCATAATTGAGTTCCCTTAATCATCTCTTGGATATGTTTTGACTTTATTATTACTTATATATTTGTTACAGTGTTTTATTTTTTTCATTTATTGGTATTTTATTTTTGTTAATCTGATTTACAATATTTTTTTATTTTCAATTATAGCTAATGCAAAAAAACGAGAGCTTTCGCTCTCTTCAGGGGGTTGGGATGAATCAACTCACAT
>CAYJPP010000013.1:4846-28261 GCA_964372175.1 uncultured Muribaculaceae bacterium | reverse complement strand
ATTCTCTTTTCATTCTATCAACGATGATATCTAAGTGTAATTCACCCATACCAGCAATAATTGTTTGTCCAGTTTCATGATCAGTAGAAGCTCTAAATGTAGGATCTTCTTCTGATAATTTTTGTAAAGCTAATCCCATTTTATCTTGGTCACCTTTTGATTTAGGTTCAACTGCTAATTCAATAACTGGTTCTGGGAATTCCATTGATTCTAAGATACATGCTTTTTTCTCTTCACATAAAGTATCCCCAGTAGTTGTATCTTTAAGACCAACTGCTGCTGCGATATCTCCTGCAAATACTTCTGAAATTTCAGTTCTGTTATTTGCATGCATTTGTAATATACGACCAATTCTTTCTTTTTTATCTTTTGTTGAATTTAAAACATAAGAACCACTATTTAATTTACCTGAGTAAACTCTGAAAAATGTTAATTTCCCAACAAATGGATCAGTCATAACTTTAAACGCTAATGCTGAAAATGGTTCTGTATCTGATGAATGTCTTTCAATTTCATTCCCATCTAAATCCACACCTTTAATTGATTCAATATCAGTAGGTGCTGGTAAATATGCTAAAACAGCATCTAATAATAGTTTGACACCTTTATTTCCTAATGCAGTTCCACACATAACTGGGAAGAATTCAACTTTTAAAACCCCTGTTCTGATTGCTTTTTTAAGCATATCAACAGAAATTTCTTCTCCCTCTAAGTATTTATTCATTAATTCATCATCAAACTCAGCTACCGCTTCAATTAATTCATTTCTTTTTTCCCCAGCAATACTTACTAAATCTGCTGGAATATCAATCACTTTTGGTTCTTCATCTGATTTTCCATCATATTCATAAGCTGTCATTTCAACTAAGTCAATAATTCCGTTAAAATCACTTTCTGCTCCAATTGGCCATTGTATAGGTTTAGCATTAACTGCTAGTCTAGCATCAATAGTTGATAAACTATATTCGAAGTTAGCTCCCATTTTGTCCATTTTGTTAGCAAAAAATATTCTTGGAACTTTAAATTCCGTTGCTTGTCTCCAAACTGTTTCAGTTTGTGGTTCAACTCCTGCTTGAGCATCTAGTAGCGCTACCGCACCATCTAAAACTCTTAATGAACGCGATACTTCAACTGTAAAGTCCACGTGTCCTGGAGTATCAATTATGTTAAATCTATGACCTTTCCAATGAGCAGTTGTCGCAGCAGAAGTAATTGTAATACCTCTTTCTTGTTCTTGAGCCATCCAGTCCATTTGTGAAGCTCCATCATGAGTTTCACCAATTTTATGGATTTTACCTGTGTGAAATAACACACGTTCAGTACAAGTAGTTTTCCCTGCATCAATATGAGCCATAATCCCGAAATTTCGAGTATTTTCTAAGCTATATTCACGAGCCATAATATGTTTCCTCTCTTACCATCTATAATGAGCAAATGCTTTATTAGCTTCTGCCATTCTGTGAGTATCCTCACGTTTTTTAACTGCTGCTCCACTTCCGTTAGATGCATCAATTAATTCGTTCGCTAAGTTTTCAGCCATTGAATGACCGCCTCTTAATCTTGCATATTGAACTAACCATCTAAGTCCTAATGCTTGTGATCTATCTGCTCTAACTTCAATAGGTACTTGGTAGTTTGCCCCACCAACACGTCTTGATTTTACTTCTAATGCTGGTTTAATATTAGCTAAAGCTTTTTCTAAAACTTCCATAGGTTCAGTTCCAGTTTTTTCTTTAATCGTATTAAATGCATCATATAAAATAGTTTGAGCAACACCTTTTTTACCGTCAATCATAATTCTATTAATTAATTTAGTAACTAATTTAGAATTGTATAATGGATCTGGTAAAACATCTCTTTTAACTGCACGTCTTTTACGCATAATTATTCTCCTTTCTAATGTATTTTATTTAAATTTATTTTTGTTTTGGTCTTTTACTTCCGTATTTACTACGTCCTTGACGACGTTTTTCAATTCCAGCTGTATCTAAAGTACCACGTACTATATGATATCTAACCCCGATTAAGTCTTTTACACGACCACCACGAATTAATACAACACTGTGTTCTTGTAAGTTATGTCCTTCTCCTGGAATGTAAGCTGTTACTTCCATACCATTAGATAAACGAACTCTCGCATATTTTCTTAATGCCGAGTTTGGTTTCTTAGGTGCCATTGTACCTACACGAGTACATACCCCTCTTTTTTGAGGTGCATCTTGATAAGTTTTTTTCTTATCTTTTCTGTTGAATCCAATTCCTAAAACCGGAGATTTACTTTTTCTTGTTTTGTTTTTTCTGTTTTTTCTCACTAACTGATTAATTGTTGGCATATTACCCTCCTCTCTTTACACACTTCCAGGTGTTTCGTAATTTAAATTTTATTATGGACCTACATAAAGTAACCCCAAATAAATACTTAGTTAATATATCACTTTTTATAATGTTTTGTCAATACATTTTTATCAACTAATAATATATTATTCAATTACTAAATAAAAAAACTGTCAAAAAGAAAAAAAGCCTTTATTTTAGCTTTCTATCTACATGAAGATTGTAAATGTGATGAATTGATTTTTTTATTAAACTCCTCTACTTCTGTTTCATATCCAAAAACATTAGGTTCAACAACATCAATATCAGTATTACCAGATATATTAGTTATTTTATTTTCTCCAAAAGCGCCAGTTCCAATTTGTTTTAAACTAGATGGGAAATCAATTGTATCTAATTCGTTATGTGCGAATGCACCAGCATAATTACAGTAAAATACAGCACCATCAATAGTTTCTAATCCTTCATTTAATTTTACATTTTTAAGTCCTATATCAGTAAATGCGAATTCAGTTATAGTTTTAACATTACTTGGAATTACAACATTATCTCGTTCTTTCCCACCATAACTAACTAATGTTGTATTATCATTTGAAGCATAAATGAATGCTTGATCAGTTTCTAACTGATTATCTGTAAATGCACCCTCACCTATTTCTTTAACGCTACTAGGAATTAGTAACTCAGTTATTTCATTCCCTCTAAATGCTTGTGAACCAATAGTTTCAATTCCATCAGAAAATGTAACAGTTGTTATATTATTATTCATAAACGCACCATTATATTCAATAGTTGCAAAACCATCAATAGTTACTAAGTTTTCTCCAAAATGAACTTCTTTTAAATTATTATTTGCAAATGCCCCACCATCAATAGTTTCTAAGCTATTAGGTAATATAACACTATCAATATCAGTAAAGACATTCATCATATAATTCCCTATACCAATAATCTTTTCTCCGTTAATTTCACACGGAATAACAACATCTTTCGGACCATCCTCACTATACTTAGTGATCACTCCTTCTTCAACTGTGAAATATTTAGAATCTGTTTCTTGATGTTTCCCGTCACAATAATTAACTAATTTTTTATTGATATTAAGAGGGCTATCCTCATTTAATATTAAATAACCTCCAACTAATAATCCAATTAAAACTAAACAACTACATACAATTAAAATATAATATCCTATTTTTTTCATCATATCACTCCTTAATTATAATTTACTCTTATCATAAATTAAAGTCAATATTTTAATCAATTACACATTAAAACTTTACATAAATGTGTAAATGAGGTATAGTATACATCAATCAAGGGGGAATATTATGAAAAATCCAATTATTTCATATGAAGAAAGTCTTAAATATCCAGGGAAAAGTCTCGTTAATTGGGAAGTTATTTTTACTGAACCAGGTAGTTTTGGAATTATTTTAGAAAAGTGTAATCGGGATTCTGTTTTCAGAAGAAAAGTAAATGAAAAAATAGCTAATGACTTGGTGTTTGCTAAAAAATTTAAAGAAGCATTAAAAACGTATACAATTGTAGAAAAATCTAAGGTGAGACAATGAGTTATTTAGAAGAATGTAAATTAAAACATCTACCAGATGAAGAAATAAGAAAATTAATAAGTGATTGCCAACAAGGAAATCATGAATCACAAGAAAAAATAGTTTTATCAAATATAGGAATTATCCAAAAAATAATATCAACTTACTTTTATCATTATAATACAACCTGTATTTATGATGATTTAATTCAAGTAGGTTGTGAATCTATAATAAAAGGTATTTATAAATTTGATTTAACTAAAAAAACTAGTTTTTGTACCTTTATTTATACAGTTATTAAGCATGATTTAATAAAATATATAAGCATGGATGCTAAAATAAATACTAATGAAGCATTCAGTATAAACGTTCCCGATGAGAACAATAAGACGTTAGAAGAAAAACTACATAGTTCAGATATCTTACTCGAAGATTTAGTTTTAAATGAATTACATGATTCTGAAATAATTATAACTATGAGAAAATGCTTTACTAAATTATCGGACCGAGAAAAACTAATTATCAAGTTAATAATTTTTGATAATGCGTTGCAAAAAGATGCTGGTAAGATAGTTGGTTTATCACCAGGACGCTTATCAAAAGTTTTAAAAGCAACTTTACTTAAATTTAAAACGCTTATAACTATTGAAAATTTTATCAAAGACGAAATATCAGATACTGGCATTATATCTAACGGAAATTTTAAACTGCTAAATCTTTTATTACCTGTTTCCTATTCAGCCTTAACTGATAACGAAATTAAACTAATCAGTCTTTATTTTAAAGGCTATACATTAAGTGAATTAGCTGAGTTAAAAAAAACCACTCCAACTAATATTAAAAGCATACTTAATGCTAGTAGCGAAAAAGTAATTGGTCTACCAGATAATATTTTACTTAATGATATTTTTAATAAACTATCAGAAACTGAACAATTAATTACTATTTTGCACTTCGTAAAAGAATATGATGTTGAGAAAATTTGTGAAAAATTAGAATTGTCTCCTACACAAGTGAAAAAATATATAAAAAAAATAGTAGCCGAATTCCAGAAAGAAATAGTTTTAAAAGTCATAACTAAAAATCCTAATTATATTTTTCAACTTCAACCAGTTCAACAAGAATTAATAAGATTATACTTTTTTGAAAGAAAAACACTTTTAGAAATTTCAAAACTACGAAACTATTCAGTTACTAATGTACATACTTTGATAACAAAATGCATTGATGATTTATATAACTTACTTTTAATGGAGAATAGCAAACAAGAAGAACATTTAAAATAGTTTTCTCTATTTTCAAATTGACAATAGGTATAAACACCTATATAATACTAAATTAAGGAGAATTATGATAAAAAGAACTAATGAAGCATTATTAAACGAATTACGTTTAGGCAGTAAAGACGCAAGAGAAAAACTAATCCTGAATAACCAAAAATTTATATACCATATTCTTCACAAACATTTTGCATTATCGAACTACAAAGAATATCTAGATGATTTGTTTCAAATAGGAATGATTGGATTGATTAGAGGGGTTGATACTTATAACTTAGAAAGTTCTACTAATTTTTCAACATATATATCAATTTGTATAAAAAATGAGTTAATGTACTTTTTCAGAACAGGCTCTAAAAAATACATTATATTTAACAAGGTTACATTAACCACCGGCGATGATCATGAATCCGGCGATGATGATTATGGTGATCACGATTATGAAACACACAATATTATTATGCTTGAAGATGAGAGTGAGACAATTGAAGAACGCTTACTTCTTAAAGAGGAATATGAAATACTTCACCGGTCACTAACTTATTTAACGCCTATTGAGCAAAGAGTAATTTATTTGTATTTTTTTAAAGACCTCTCACAATATCAAATTGGAAAAATAATAAACCATTCTCAATCATACACCAGCAGAATTTTTAGAAAATCATTAAAGAAATTAAAATTGGTTATTGAAGAACTAGAAGAAATTGAAGAAGATAAACAAAAAAACTTTGAAATCAATCCAAAGTTTTAAGATATTCATATAAATTAAGAGCTACTTGTTTAGGTAGTTCTTTTTCTAAGTCTAAAATACTTAATTGTTTTAATTTAGTTAAAGATTTATGTTTTTTTAATAATTCTATTTTCCTTTTATCCCCTATTCCCTCAACATTATCTAAAACACTTTCTAATGAACCTTTGCTTCTTAATTGTTTGTGATAATTAATAGTATAATTATGAACTTCATCTTGCATTCTTTCTAAGTAATGAAATAAATTACTTTTTTTATCAATATCTATTTCAACAACAGGATTAAAAGCTAATAATTTTTCTGTAACATGTTTATTATTTTTTTTAAGACCAATAACAAGGATATTAAGATTTAGTGAAGTTATTACTTCCCTCGCTATATTCATTTGTCCCAAACCACCATCAACAATAATTAAATCTGGTCTTGTTAAGTTATCTTTTAAAACTCTAAAATATCTTCTATATATAACTTCTCTCATAGTTCCATAATCATCATTTTTATCAACTGTTATTTTATATTTACGATATTCATTTTTTGCTTCTTTCCCGTCAATATAAACAACCATACCAGAAACATTAAAATTACCAAATAAATTAGAATTATCAAATACTTCAATTCTATCTAGTTTATCTAATTTTAAAATAACTCTTAATTCTTCATTAGCTTCACTAGTTTTTGCTTCATCTCTTTTAATTAATTCAAAATTTTCTTTTAATAAAACTTCCGCATTATTACTAGCCATATCTAATAGTTTTTTCTTGTCACCTTTTTTAGGACTATACACTTTTGCCTCTAAATAATTATTAAGTAATAAAGATTCAAAAGGAACCAATACCTCTTTTGGGATTATAATATCTTTATCATAAAATCTAGAAATATAACTAATAACCTCAGCTTCCAACTCATCTATTAAAGGAAATATTTTATTATGTTTACCAACTAATTTAGAACCTCTTATAAAAAACACTTGCATACATAGATATCCTTTTGTAGAATAATAACCAAAAATATCTCTATCAACTAAATCATTCATTTCAACTTGCTGTTTAGCTAAAATAATTTCAATATAATCAAGTAACTCTTTTAATTCCTTAGCTTTTTCAAAATGTAACAATTCACTTTCAACATTCATTTCAGTTTTGATTTTTTCTGTAATTAATTTGTGTTCACCCTTTAAAAATAAAATTATCTCTTTAATCATTACTTCTACTTCTTCTTTATTAACATCTTTTGTACAATAACCTAAACATTGATTAATATGATAATATAAACAAGGCTTTTTATTATAAGTATTACATTTTCTTAATGGATAAATTCTGTTTAATAAATTTACTATTGTTCTAGCAGCAGTTACATTAGGATACGGGCCATATAAGTATTTTGAATTCTTTTTTTTATTTATACTTCTAACTATACTTAATTTTGGATCATTGTCAAAATTAAATTCAATATAAGGGTAAGATTTATCATCTCTAAGTAATATATTATATTTGGGATCATATTGCTTAATTAAATTATTTTCTAAAATTAAAGCTTCCATTTCAGTATTAACAACAATAAAATCAAAAGTTTCAATCTCACTTATCATCTTGGCAGTCTTACCGAAATGAGTGCCTCTAAAATATGAACTTAACCTTTTTTTTAAATCCTTAGCCTTACCAACATATATAATATTATTAGTTTTGTTTTTCATTAAATAACAACCTGGTTGGTTAGGGACTAAACTCAATTTTTCTTTCATAAAAAACCACCTATACCTATTATAACTTATTAAAAAAAAATAAACAAATGTTTATCTCACTTTAAAGGCTTTATAAATTCTATTTCGAGCAATCATTTTAGCTCCAATCACAGAATATAAAATACCATTCGCTCCATATCCAAAATTACAATATAATGAAGGACCTAATTTATCAACAACTGGCAAAGTATCACTTGTATTGGCAAATGTTCCATTAAATTTATATTCAACCTTACAACCTTTATATTTAGGAAATGTTTTAATAAAATCTTTATATAATTTATTATATATATTATTTATGTTTTTTTTACTATAATCGTTAATTAAAATATCTTCCCCACCATATATAATTCGGTTATTATCGAATCTAATATAGTGGTATGGGATAAGGGTATCTCTTGCTGTATAATCATCACTAACTAAATCTAATACCTCTGTTACAATTGCAAAAGTTTTATATAATTTAATTGTATTTTTCTTTAAATAATTCACACCTTCAAATCCAGTTGTTAAAATACATTTATTAGCTTTAATTTTAAAACCATTATTAGTTGTTGCAAGAACTATTTTTTTATTATCTATGTTAACAATATTAGTATTTTCATAAACTTTAACTCCGTTTTTAAATAATTTATTTATCAACTCACTAGTAAATAAATAAGGATTCATCGTAGCAGAGCCATTATATAAACTAATAATATACTTATATTTTAATTCATTATCAATTTTAAAAGAAACATTAAAACACTTTTTCCTTAATTCATATTCTTTTTTTAAATAGTTTTTATTTTTATCAGAAATATATAAAGAACACTTCCTTTTAAAATCAACATTCAACTTTAAATTACTTATTATATTTTCAATATCACCTATTGCCTCATAACACATCTTAAAACATTTATATGCCCCTATCTCACCGATTTCTGAAATTAATTTACTTAAATCTTTATCAATCTGATATTCCATAATAGCTGTTGTTGCCATAGTTGAACCATAACCAATTATATTTTTATCAACAATAACAACATTTAAACCAAGTAAGGATTGATAATAAGCTGTTATAGCACCTGTTATCCCACCACCAACAATTAAGACATCACATTCAATATCATCAGTTAAATAATCATATTTATATTTAATATTTGAAACATCTTTAAAGTATAAATTACCATCTGTTAAATTCATAATAATCACCTAAATATAGTATAACCAAATAATAAAATATAATTAAAAAAAGTACTTTAAAAGTACCTTTATATATAACATATAACATTATCTTTACAAATTAAAGTAGTACTCCCCCAGCCGTTATTACCGCCATAGTACTCTATATTTAGAGGCCGTGTTCTCCCTTCAAAGAAGACATTTTCAGCAGGGATAGCAGACATAATAGAATTTACATTAATAGGTATAATAATATACTTTAATGACCCTCCCGAAAAAGCAGCACTGCCAATTCCGCGAACATTTTTGCCAATTGTAACACTTTTTAATGGGTTTTGTGAAAAACTATAATCATAAATCGAAGTAATACTGTCTGGAATTTTAACACTTTCTAAGTTATTTTCAGAGAATGCACGTTTTCCAATATAAGTAACACTATTAGGTATTATAACATTCCCAATTTCATTATTTGAAAAGGCATCGTTTCTAATAGTAACAACCGAATCGTTTATGACAAGATTTTTTATTTTATTTTCAGAAAATGCATGTTCACCTATTATAGTTATTGAATTACCTAAATCTAAGTTTTCAATTTCATATCCACTAAATGCAAATCCCTGTTCTATTTTTTCAGTAGATTCTCCAATAGTTAAATTTGTAAGTTTACTCCCTGAAAATGCACTTCTTGCAACAAGGAATGCATTTTCTATTTTTAAAGTTGTAATATTATTTCCAGCAAATCCATCTGTCACAATTTTAATGCTTTTACTTTTTATTTCTAAATTTTCAATCCCAGCCAACTCAAAAGCATCATTTTTTGAATTAGAATCTCTCGCTAATGATAGAACTGTTTCCGGAATCACTAGTGACTTAATCTGATTATTAGAAAATGCCATATCATATATATGAGTTATATTAGGTGGTATATCAAGTTCTGTCAACAAGTTACTATTAAAAGCATTCTCTTGAATAGTAGTAAAACCAGGACCAGTAGGTAATATAACTTCTTCAATTTGATTGCTTTGAAACGAACTTTTCCCGAGTGAAATAAGTCCGTTTGGTAAAATAACAAATGTAAGATAATTACCCGCAAACGCATTATCTCCAATTGATGTAACTGTATCCGGGATTAAAACACTGGTTAATCTAATATCATTATATGATCCATGAAAAGCAGTCGCTGAGACCGAAGTAACTATTGTTCCATCATTAGTAGTACTTGGAATAACTATGTCAGAAGTACATTTTTCATGTTTTGAAGAATAATATTTAGTAACAGAATTACCACTAAATGTAAAACATTCTTTTGGAGTTTCGTTTTCTGGTATATATTCTAATACTTCAATCTCTTTTTGGGCTGTTGTCACTAATCCAGAAGTAGATGTTGCCGAACAAGAAATAATTGAATTACCTACTTCTAGGTTATTAGTATATTTGTGATTACACGTAATTTCCCCACTACCTGTTCCAAAAGTTACATCAAAAAATGTTTTAGATGCGACTGCTTGTCCTTTTACAACAGTTATTGCCTCTGATTTAGGTGTTATAGTTGGAGAAACATTATCTTTAATATAATTCACACATTTATTTATTTTAACTTTCCCATCTTCATGCAAACTAACGCACGAATGTATTACTGGGGAAGTTCCTAATGTAATTTGATCACCAGTTCCATCCAAATTAGGTGTACAGGGTACATCTGATACACAATACTTCCATTCTTTACCATAAGTATTTACTTTTATTTTTTCATTTTCAGAATACCACATTTTACCATCTGGAAAAATACTTATATTTGATACAGTAGTTAAATCAACACTGGTTGAAGGTACATCTGTTTCTGGCGTAGTATCAATAGTACACTTAACTATTTCACTAGTATCATATTCTTTAAGATAACAATTATTATCAATTATAACCTTTAAGTATATATCACCATTTTCCCTAATATATAAATCCCCTATTTCTGGTTTTTCACCTGTTGTTATTAAATCAGTATAAACATCAATATTATCAGTTCCAGAAAATTGTAAATTGTTATCAATATCTAAAAAACTGTTGGCATACAATTGCTCTGCTCCGTCAACTAATAAATATACTTGTGATAAATTAGCTGATTCTTGTGCCTCATCTATCACATCTAAAATTATTGGCGTTGCTATTAATGCCACAATTGCCAAAATAATAATTACTGCTAATAATTCAATTAAAGTAAAACCTTTCATAAATACACTCCTTTATTCTTATGTAATTTTATCACATTATAAAAAAAAAGTCTATGACTTTTAAAAATTAACTTCTGGTGCTTCTCTATCTTCTTCATCAACTTCAAAAAATTCTTCTTGTTTAAATCCAAATAGTTTAGCTACAAGATTAGAAGGAAACATTTCAATGCTATCTTTATATTTCAATACTGTATCATTATAAAATTGTCTAGCATATTGAATTTTATCTTCTAATTCTTTTAAATTTTTTTGTAAATCTAAAAAGTTTATATTGGCTTTTAATTCAGGATAATTTTCAGAAACAGCCATTAATTTACCTAATGTATTTACTATACTTGCATCTGCTTTCATTTCATCTGTTTTATTAGTAGCATCCACAAACTTATTTCTCGCTTGAATTACAGCTTCTAATGTATCATTTTCATGTTTCGCATACCCTTGAACAGTTTCAACTAAATTAGGAATTAAATCTGCTCTTTTTTTAAGAACAACATCAACTTGTGCCCATTGATCTTTAACCCTATTTCTAAGTTTAACTAAAATGTTATAGTTTGCAATTAAAAAACTTGAAAGTATTATAATTAAAACTATTACTAATACACCTATTACTATCTCTACCATACATACCTCCTAGTATAATTATAATATATTTTTGTAGTTATTTCAAACATTATTTATATTCCACCCACATTTAGTACATAATTCTTCAACTAATTTGTTATTTTTAAAACCCTCACACATATTTATAAATCTATCTTTATTTAATATTTCAGATAAATTTTCTTTAAAAATATTACCTAAATTAATATTACCTGTACTATCTAAACAGCAAGGAACAATAGTTCCATCAACTAATATTGCAATATGATCTCTTGTTCCATAACAAGTTCCTACTTCCCTAATCATTTCATTATTTAAACTTGGCCATATAAATTGTTTATCCTCGTTAATAAAAATATTTTTCTTTAATACAATTTTACTTTTTAAATATTCTTCAAATTTACTAGATACCCAAAAACGATAAGAAATATAAATATCATTACTTAACCTTTCACAATAAGAAACAATCTCATCAGCAGTTTTAATATCGACAACACTTTGTAAAGAAACATTAAGTTGTCTTATTTTTTTTAATGATTCAAATCTTTTTTTTATTAAAGTCCCATTAGTTGTTATATTAATGTTTTTACCATACTTTAAACAAAGTTCTATTACTTTTTCAAACTTACTATGTAATAATGGTTCTCCTTTCACGTGTAAATAAACATAATCAGTATAAGAATCTATTTTTTGTAATATTACCTCTAACTCTTTTAATGTCATTTCTTTTTTGATTAACTCATCTTTTGGGCAAAAAGAACAACTTAAATTACAAATGTTTGTTATTTCAATATATATTTTTTTAAATCTTTTCATATATAGATTATAACATGTTATAATAAATTTGGTGAGAAAATGATAATAAAAAATAATATAACTGCAACTATTGAGGTAAAAAAATCTAAATTCATCACATTATTAATAAAAGTTGATGATGTTTGTGAAGTCAAGTCAATATTAGACGATATTAAAAAACAATATAAAGGCGCTAATCATTATTGTTATGCCTATATAATAAATAAAAGAGAAAAAGCATCAGATGACGGAGAGCCTAGTAAGACAGCTGGAATTCCTATTTTAAACATTTTAAAAGTAGAAGATTTAGAAAATATATTATGTATTGTCATTAGATATTTTGGTGGTATAAAATTAGGTGCGGGAGGCTTAATAAGAGCCTATTCATCAGCAACAAAAGAAGCAATAAAAATAGCAGAAAAAATAGAATTAATAAACTATATAAATTATAAAGTTTCTTTTAAATATAATGAAGAAAAAATCATGGATTATATTTTGAAAGAATATATTGTAAGTAAAACATACACTGAGGTAATTACCTATGAATTAGAAATTCCAACAAATTTCTATACAGAAATACTTAATAAAATAAAGAAAGTTAATTGACACTTAATTAGTTATATGGTAACATAAAATTGAAAGAAGGTAGTATCATGTTAAATAATATAATTGCAAAATTAAAAACAAAATATGAAAGTCCATTATTAGGATATGATATTGATGAAAACGGTATAACTTTGAAGTATATAAATTTTTCTGAAACACATCCTTATTCTAAAAACTTAGAAATAGAAATTTTAAAACAATTAGAAAGTCAAATATTGTTTCTCTATAATGAAAGAAAAGATATTATAAAGTATAATGCATCTTTTTTAACAGTAATTTGGAGTATGTTTGGACTTAGTGTACACTCTGTAATTGACGCAAGTGATAAAAATGCGCTAATTACCAGTTCTTTAATTGCAGCTCTTCATCTATTAATTAATGGCAGCCTAACCCTTTATAACGTTGAACAATTTAAATATTTAAAAAAAGTTAAGCTATTCGAGGACAATAAAACAGAATTCAAAGAAATACCACTTACAGCCAATGACTTAGATGATTTAAGTTTTAAACAATTACAAAAAGTTCTTGATACAAAAAAAAATCCACATTAGTGGTTTTTTTTAATAGTTTTTACATTCTAATTCAAAATAAGCTTGCGGGTGTTCACACACAGGACAAATTGCTGGTGCTTTTTTACCATAATGAATATGGCCGCAATTACGACAAATCCAATATTCTTTTTCTTCTTTTTCAAACACTTTGTTTTCTTTAATATTATTAAGTAAACTTAAATATCTATTTTCATGTGCTTTTTCAATTTTACCTACTTCATCAAATAAAAACGCAATATGATTAAATCCTTCTTCTTTCGCTACTTTTGAAAATTCAGCATACATATCAGTCCATTCATAATTTTCTCCATTAGCTGCATCTTGTAAATTTTCTAATGTTGAAGGGATTTTCCCTCCATGTAGTAACTTAAACCACATTTTAGCGTGTTCTTTTTCATTACCTGCTGTTTCTTCGAAAACAGCTCTTATTTGCTCATATCCTTCTTTTTTAGCTTGTGAAGCATAATAAGTATATTTGTTTCTTGCTTGTGATTCACCAGCAAATGCTGCCATTAAATTAGCTTCTGTTTTTGATCCTTTTAATTCCATAATTTATTTCCTTCCTCTACACTTATGACAATATCCTAAACATGTAAATTCAATTTGAGTCAGTTCAATATTATTATGTTGTTCAATTAAATTTTTATTAAATTCATATTCAACATCAACGATACTCCCACATTTTAAACAAGTTAAATGCCCATGTGGAATTAATGTTTTATCATAATAGTCTTTCCCACCAGAAACAGGTATTTGTCTTATTTTATTATCAGTAACTAGCTCTGATAAATTTCGATACACCGTTCCTAAACTAATATTAGTTAAAGTTTCCCTAGCTTCTTTATATATTAAATCAGCAGTTAAATGTTCATAACTATTATTAATAATACTGTAAATTAAATCTCTTTGTTTTGAATATCTCATAAATCTCCTAAATAGTAATAATTACTACTTATATAAGTATACTCTTTAAAAAACTATTTGTCAACAAAAATTATACTTTATCAAATTCATCATAAATATCACCAACTATTTCTTCCACTATATCTTCAATTGTAACTATTCCTATATAATTATCCCCTTTCATTACAACACCTAATTTAGTTTTTTTATTTCGTAAAATTTTAAGAGCTTCGAATATATATTTTTCGCTATCTATGCTAACGTTGCTCCTTACAATATCACTTAATTTAATTTTATTATTTTTTATGTTTTTAATTACATCTTTACAATGGATAATGCCTGTTATTTCATTATTAATAACAACAGGATATTTGCTATATTTAAATTCATCTTTTAATAAGATATTAAGAACTTCTTCAAATGTAAGTTTACCATCAATCATAACTACTTTATTTTTAGGAGTCATAACCTTAGATATTTTAACGTCATTTAATTTTAAAACATTATGAATATAGTCCTTCTCATATTTTTGAATATTACCATTTTCATGACATTCATCGATTATCATTTTAACTTCTTCTTCTGTTACTAATTCTTCCTCGTGTTCTCCTATTCCTATCAATTTAGAAACAGCATTCGTTATTTTGGTTAATAAATATACAAAAGGTTTAAACAAAACATAAACAAATCTCAAAAGGCCAATAGTTGCATAAGATACTTTTTCTGGATACTTCATCGCTATTCTCTTAGGTACTAACTCTCCAAAAATCAACATCAAAGTTGACACTATAATAGTAATTAAAACTACTACTATTATATTCCAAGTATTATAATCAAATACTTCTAAGTTTTCTACTAAATGAGGTGTAATGAAATCTGCAAAAGTACTAGCTGCAACTGCACTTGATAAAAAACCAACAAAAGTTATTCCTATTTGAATAGTTGCCAAAAACTTACTAGGAGATTTCAACAACATATCAATTTTAATTGCTTTTTGATTACCTTTTCTAGCTTCTTTTTCTATTTTTAAATCATTTAGTGTTATAAAAGACATTTCAATAGCTACAAATAAAGCATTTAATATTATTAAAATCAAAATTATAATTATATATCCTATCATGTTATCACCTAATCTAATTATATCAAATATAACAAAAAAAAACTATCTACATAGTTTTTTATCTTGTTCTCTTTGCTCACTAGCCACATCAAATAAAGCTGTTATCACACTAGAAACATCGTTTTCTTTTTCAATTGAAACTCTATTATCAGGCGCACAACTTTCTTCAAAGTCAACTGGATATTTATCAGCTTCATCCATTGTATCTTCTGAATAATGTTTTACATCAATGCTATTTAGTTTTTGTTCTGTAACAGCAACTGTATATATACCACCAGTAGTTTCCATAATTAAACATCTACCACGTTCAGCATCATACATAAATTTACCAATTTCTGGAATCATAGCTGTAACGCTGCCTGTTTGCGAAATAAAAAATTCTACTTTTACATCATCCAATAAAAATTCAACACCAGTTGATAACCCAACATTTTGACCTTGTGATGGTATCATATTAAATCGTTCAACAATAGTACTAACTATATTAACTGTTTTTTCATTTCTAACAACACCAACTTTACTAGAAATAATAGATTTAATATACTTTTCTTGATTAAACATAAACTCACTCCATTCGTTAGATATTATAACATATCTACCTACTTTGTCAAATTATAATCAGATAAAAATCTTTCTTTAAATTCTATAAATTTATTTTCTTCTATTGCTTTTCTAGAATCTTCCATTAATTTAATTAAAAACCTAATATTGTGAATAGATAATAATCTTGCACCAAATGTCTCTCCACAAACTATTAAATGTCTAATATAAGCTTTACTATATTTTTTACAAGCACAGCAATCGCAATTATCAGTTAATTTAGAAAAGTCTTCTTTATATTTAGCGTTCTTTAAATTAATTTTACCGTTTAAAGTAAAGGCATTAGCATGTCTTGCAATTCTAGTTGGAAGAACACAATCAAACATATCTATTCCTCTTTCAATCCCCTCTAATAAATCAACCGGATCTCCTACGCCCATTAAATATCTTGGTTTATTTTCTGGTAAGTATTTAATAGCATAATCAATCATTTTATACATTACTTCTTTACCTTCACCGACTGATGTTCCACCAATTGAATAACCATCAAAATCCATTTCAACCGTTTTCAAAGCTGAATACTTTCTTAAATCTTCAAATTCTCCGCCTTGAACAATTCCAAATAGCGATTGATTACTATTACCATGAGCATCTTTACCTCTTCTAGCCCATCTTAGTGTTCTGTCAGTACTATTCTTTACATATTCATAACTAGCTGGATATCCAATACACTCATCAAATGACATTGCAATATCACTATCAAGTTTATTTTGTATTTCAATTGATAATTCAGGTGTTAAAAATAGATGCCTTCCGTCAATATGACTTTTAAACTTAACTCCTTCTTCACTGATATCTTTTGGATTAGCCAAAGAAAAAACTTGAAATCCTCCTGAATCAGTTAGAATAGGACCATCATAATTCATAAATTTATGTAATCCACCTGCTTTATTAACTATATCTTCACCTGGTCTTAACCATAAATGGTATGTATTAGATAAAATAACCCCACTACCAACTTCTTTAATCTCCTCAGGAGATAAAGTTTTAACGGTCGCTTGTGTTCCAACTGGCATAAACATTGGTGTATCAAAAGTACCATGATTAGTTACTAATTTACCCCTTCTAGCTTCTTTATCTTTTTTTATTAATTCATATTTAATTTTCATAAAACTCACCACATAAATTATAACATAGTTTAAAAAAAATACCTAGTTAAACTATGTATTTATAATTTCAAACAATAAGTTATTTGCTTACATTTCTATCTCCTATAAATTCAAAAAAGTAATCATCAACATTCTTTAAATTAAGTCGTAAATCAACTTGTATTATCCAGTCCAGTGCGTCTGGCTCGATAATCAATTCTTTCAATTTTATAATTTTACCATTTTCTAATTCATAATCTACAACTATATAAACATCTTTTGTCAAACCTTCATTTCTAACTTCTTCAAATCTAAAAGGGACATTTTTTAGTTCCACATATTCAGACTTAGAATCAACAACATTATTACCACTGATATTAAAACCAATAAAATATTTTTTGTAATTATCTAAATCAATTAATAAATCAACATAGTTATAGGGCTTATTATTAGTTCTAAATTCATCACTAATTAAAGAAACAATCTCACCAGTTGGCATTTTATAATCAATACTGACTTTATAAGGCTTAAAAAATTCATTATATTTATTTTCCATCTTTATAACTTTGTAAGGTATATTCTTTATTAATTGACCACTTTTAGTTAGTTTTTTTATTACTAAAATTCTTAATAATACACGTACCGCACTACTGAATAGCCCTATACTTATAAACAAAAATAAACTTAGAATAAATAGGACAATTATTGAAAAAATATTTCCTTTATTATTACCACTAAATAAATATGATTCTATACTTTCTATTGTTATAGTATTTGAAAATATAAATTTACCAAAAAGTTCAATAAATATTACTAAAAACAAAATAAAAAGAATTACACTAATAATAAACTTTGCTTTACAATTACCTTTTAAAAATTTATAATCTACTTTATACATATTCTACCTCATATATTATACTAGCACATAAAAATAATTATTGCAATGTCATTCTAAATTGTAACTTTCTTTTAAATAATCACTAATTAAAGCTATATTAGTTGAATGACTCCCTTTAATAAAAACTACATCTCCTTTATTTATATTTAAGTTTTTTTTCAAATCATCGAGTAAATCGAAATGTTTTCCATTAATCAATTTAGTTAACTCTCCATATAAATAAACATCTTTGTTTTTTATTTTTTTTAAATATTTCTCTATTTTTTTATGATAATATATAGAATAGTCTCCAAGTTCTAGCATATCAGCTAAAATAATAATTTTTTTATTCTTAAATTTTTTTAAATATGATAGCGATTCTTTAACAGCTTCAAAACTACTATTATAACTATCATCAATTAAAGTAATATCTTTCTCATATATTTTAAATCTACCATCATTATTTTTCAAATGGTTTATCTTACTTAATATATCTTCTATTTTAACACCGTATAAAAGCGCTACTTTCATACTCAAAATCAAATCAGTTAACATATGCTTACCAGGTATATTAAATATAACATCATATTTTATTTTATTATATTCAAGCGTAAAAGCTGTGTAGTTTTTATAATATTTAATTTTTGAAATATTAAAAATGTTTTTAATTATCTCTACTTTCTTATTTTTAATTTTTTTTAAATATTTATCAGTTAAATCAACTACTAAAAAGCCTTCACTCATACCATCTAATATTTCTAATTTCGCTTTAAATATATTTTCTTTACTCCCTAAATTCCCAATATGAGCTGTCCCAATATTTGTAATAACAGAACAATTTGGTTGACATATTTTAGACAAGTAAGATATTTCATTTTGATGGTTCATGCCCAGTTCAACTACAACAATATCATGATTACTATTTATTTTTAGTAATGTGCTAGGCAATCCAATATGATTATTATAGTTCTTCAAACTTTTTAAAACATTAAATTTTATATCTAATAATTGGTATATAAATTCTTTTGTAGTTGTTTTTCCACAACTTCCTGTTACCGCTATTAGAGGAATTTTATATAATCCTCTTTTTAATTTAGCTAGTTCTCCTAATGCTTCAACTGTTGAATTAACTTTTATTACTTTTAAACTTTTATAACTAACTTCACTAATAACATATGAAGCCCCATTCTTTAAAGCCTCTTCGATATATTCATGCCCTTTACCAATTGCTATAAAAACATCATTTTTGCCTATTTCTTTCGAATTTGTTTTAACATTATAACTTATTAACTTTTTCAAGTCCATACTACTCACCTATGTTATTTTATGTGAATTAAAAAAAATCGCTAACATTTTTCGTGTAACGATTTATTTATCCCTTTACCTATAACTGAGGATAATTTTTCTATAACAAAATCAACTTCTTTTGGTGTGACTATTAAATTATAACCAATTGGTGATAGTACTTCATATAGCAATTGCTTAACCTCATAATTTTCTAAGGTTCCAACTATTCCTAGTAATTTTTCTTTATCTTTTTTTTCAAGTTTAAATTGTTTTTTTAAATAATTAGGTTTTGATATAAATAATTTTTGAACTGGCTTATCGATATTTTCTTTACTATATGAATAATGTTTATGCATATAAGTAAAAGTATCACTAACAATTGTAATAGCATCTACAACGGTTGGAACCCCAATAGCAATAACAGGAATATTTAAAGTTTGAAAAGATAATTCTCCTCTATTATTTCCCACACCACTTCCTGGATGTATACCTGTATCAGTCATTTGAATTGTTTTATTAACGCGCTCTAATGATTGACTTGCAAGAGCATCAATACAAATAACAAAATCAGGTAATACCTTTTCAACAACCCCTTTTATTATTTCGCTAGTTTCAATACCAGTTTGCCCCATCACGCCAGGTGTGATAGCTGAAACATCTCTAAATCCTTCCTCCACACTACCAAGTTCAAATAAATGACTAGTTACTAAAATATCATTTATAGTAAGAGGTCCCAAGGCATCAGGTGTCGATTTTGAATTACCTAATCCTATAATTAAACATTTTGCTTCTTTTTTCAAGTTTAAAGAATTAATCACTTTGTTAAGTTGTTTTGTAAAAACCGACTCAGCTACTTTACCATTATTGTAATCGGTTATATCATCAAACTCAATAGTAATGTAACGACCCTTTTTTTTATTAATTAATAAACTACCCTCTTCTAATACTGTTACATCAGTAACTAAAATACCATCTATTTCCTCAGTTTCACTTAATATTCCTTTAATATTATTTTTTTCAATTAAATCAATAGCTAAATCTGTTCTGACAGAATATTTTGATAAATCTATCTCATGTCCCATAAAATCACCTAATATATTTTGGAAAAATAAACTATATTTATACATTGACACATATATTTTATAAGTATTACCTTAAAAGTGTTGATTTTTTTAAGTAGATTTGTTAAAATTATATAAGTTTAAAGAACTCGGAGGTGAAATTATGGCAAATATGAAAAATGCAAAGAAAAAGATTAAAGTATCACAAAAGCAAAAAGAAATGAATCACAACTATACTGCTAGTATGAGAACTGCTATTAAAAATACTAATAAAGCTGTTGTAGCAAAAGATAAAGAAAAAGCAGAAGAAAATTTAAAAGTTGCAATTAAAAAAATAGATAAAGCTAAAAGCGCTAATGCGATTAAAGCAAATAACGCTGCTAGAAATAAATCAAGATTAACAAAAAAAGTAAACGCAATGTAGTATTTACTTTTTTTTATTTTTATAATATAATCATAGTGGTGATAGAATGAAAAAAATATTTCAAGTCTTATTTTTATTATCCTTATTAGGATTAACTTTGCTATTTCGAGTAGATATTCAAAAGTTTGTATTAGAATATATTATATTCCCGTCACAATATGAAACAATAACATATAATGAATATACTCTTGATTATAAAACGGTTTATGAAAATTATGAACATTACAAAGTAGAAAATAAACAAGAATTAATAAACCTAATATTCACAATATTAAACAGCGGTGTTTTAGAATCTTCTTTTATATGCTCTTATGATCAATGTATTGATGATTTAAATAGTTATATTCAAGACGAACAAAGACACAATTTAAATAATTTCATACATCCATTTAATGCTTATGAATCAATTGAAATTGAAATAAATAATTTAAATAAAGTAACTATTATTCCGAAAAAATTATATTCGGTTGAAGATATTGTTCAAAGTGAAGCTTTAATAAAACAAATATCAGATGAAATAATTACAGAAGACATGACAACAAATGATAAAATCAAAACCTTTCATGATTATATCATTAATATGACAAAATATGATTCTGAATCCTTAGATAACGTGAACAAGGAACTAAATACACCTTCTAACAAAGCAACTGGCCCATTACTTCATGGAAAAGCATTATGCGGAGGTTATACAGACACTATGAGTATATTCCTAAACCAATTAAACATAGAAAACCACAAACTTTCCTCTGAAAACCATGTTTGGAATTATGTATTACTTGATGGAAACTGGTATCATTTAGATTTAACTTGGGATGACCCTGTAAACAATTTAAACACTGATTTATTAATACATGAATTCTTTCTAATCACAGATGAACAACTTAAAAGTCTAAATACAGGAAATCATGATTATTTCCCTATTCTGCAACCATAGGTATCCTAACCGTTACTATGGTTCCTTTTTTTATTTTAGAATTATATATCAATTCACCATTATGGGCTGTAATTATTTCATTTGATAAAGCTACACCTAATCCAGTTCCTGTTTTTTTAGTAGTATAAAATGGCTCTTTAATTTTTTTTAACTCTTTCATATCAAACCCACATCCATTATCAGATATTATAATATCAAAATAACTTTTATTTCTTTTTGTTTCAATTTTTATATCTAAACCACTCTCTTTTGATTCAAGAGAGTTTTTTATTATATTAACTAAAACTTGTGAAAGTCTGTTATAATCACCGTATATATATATTTCATCGTCCACTAAACTATACTTATAACTATTACATTTACTTTTAAAGAAAGGCTGAAATTGTTTAACAACATCCTCTACCAACAACACAATATCCATCTCCTCTTTTTCAATTTTTATATTAGTTAAAGATGAAAAATCTTGTAATAATAATAAAATTTTATCCATTTCACATTTTAGAATTTCTATATACTCTTCATGATTTTTATTATTAATATCAAACATATCTAAATAACTCTTACAAACTGCAATAGGGTTTTTAATTTCGTGAGTTATTTTAAACAAGGTTGTTTGATACTGTTTACCTTTTATTATTTCTTCAACATTTACATGAAGTTTAATTATTTTTTCTATTTTAAAATATACATATACAATCAAATAATAAGCGCTCGCAAAAACTAATATATTAACTACATAGCTTACTATGGTCCTATCAGAATCAACTAAACTCATTGCTATAATACTAACAATTAAGTAATTTTCTTTTATTAGTTTCTTTTTATATAAACAATATATAAAATATATTATTGCTAATCCAACAATAATTAAGTATGAAGTTTTCAAACTAATCAAAATTGATAAAAATATAGCAGTCAAATCACGTTTTTTCAAATACGCAATTGTTAGAGGAATAAATCCTAAAACAATATAATTACCATTCGTAAAATTCAAATATAATGAAGATAAAAGAGCAAAATCTAAGTAAACGTAATTTTTTGCTTGATTTGTATTTTCAATATGCATACCGTAAAAAAGATAAATTAATAAAGGAAACATTAATAAAAGAATATCTATGACTAAATTTTGAATGTTTATCATTTTTATCACCTGTATATATTGTACCTTATTGCTTTGTCGAACTTTGTCGATTTATAGCGAAATTTACCATAATATGTCTAAATATACAATTTTTTAGTAAAAAATTACTTATTGCAATATTTTTATATTTAATATATAATAATGGTGGAGGATAAAAAATATGAATGAAAATAATTTAAACAATCAAAATGGACAAGTTCCATTAAATAATCAACCAACACCTAGTGTTCAACCGGCACCTAGTGTTCAACCAACACCTAGTGTTCAACCAACACCAAGTGTTCAACCGGCACCTAGTGTTCAACCAACACCAAGTGTTCAACCGACACCAAGTGTTCAACCGACACCAAGTGTTCAACCGACACCAAGTGTTCAACCGA
>CAYJPP010000013.1:0-4612 GCA_964372175.1 uncultured Muribaculaceae bacterium | reverse complement strand
CACCAAGTGTTCAACCGACACCAAGTGTTCAACCGGCACCAAGTGTTCAACCAGCAAATTCAACATCAAATATTGATTTTGTGAATCCATTAAATACAAAAGAAAAAGTAGAAGTGACAAAACCTGAAACACCAATGACAAATGTTCAAACTGGACCTACACCTAGTTCACAACCTACTAATCAAACACCAGCGCCAACTTCAAAATCTAAGAAAAACATAAATTTAGTACCTATTGCAGCTATACTAGCAGTTATTGCAATTGGCGCTGTTGTTTACTTTACATTCTTTGCAGATAAACCAGCAAGTAATCAAACTACTACACCACCAACAGGCGATCAAGGTACAGAGACACCACCAGTAGAAGAAATGGATGATATGGAAGTTTTAGAAAAAACTCTTGCAAACATGAATGAACTAGATACTTACGCACTTTCAATGTTAATGGTTTTTAATGTTGTTTCACCTGATATGAATATGGATTTAGAAATGAAGATTGATCTTGAAACTGACTTAAACAAAAAATTAGCCTATACAAAAACTGGTGGAAACATGTTCGGCATAAACATTGAGACAATAGCTTATGCACAAGAAAAAAATAATATGGTAACAACTTACACATATGATGAAGAAGCATGGAGTGTCGAAACAACAAGTATTGAAGATGCGACTAATAATAATTTAGATTTCAAAGAATTTGAAACTTTATTTACAAACGAAAATAATAAACCAGAAATAAAAAAAGAAGGTAATAAAACATTTTACTCATTTGTTATAAGTTCTAACGACATGGGCACTTTAACTGGCGAGAATGACTTAGCAGGATCAGGATCTGATGAAAATATAGATATGCCTATAACTTTAACTGTTGAAAATAATTATATTACAGAAATGTTATTAGAATTTGTTCAAGAAGATAAAGAAAATAATATGAGTACTACTATGACAATGACAGCACAATTCGATAAATTTAATGAAGAATTAAATATTGAAATACCACAAGAAGCATTAGATGCTGAATAAAAAATTCGTGAATATTCACGAATCTTTTTTTATCTTTTTTTCATATAATTATTTATTTTATCAAACTTAGAAGTTTCTAAATCTGTTTTAGATAACTGTTCAATAAGTTTTTTCTGTTCCTTAGTTAATTTAGTAGGAACAACAACATTTAAAATAACATACATATCACCTTTTTTATAACTATGTACATCTTCAATACCTTTTCCTTTTAACCTTAACTTATCACCAGTACTGGCTCCCGCTTCAATTGTTAACTTAACTGAACCAGTTGGAGTTGGAACTTCTTTTTTTCCCCCTAACAGGGCATCTGTAATTGTAATAGGCAGTTCTAAATAAATATCTATTCCATCTCTTTCAAAAACAGGATGATCTGCAACTATGTATTCTAAATATAAATCACCAACAGTTCCATTAATATTATCCCCATATCCTGATAATCTTTGTTGATTCCCATTATCAACACCAGCTGGAACTTTAACTTCTAAGGTTTTATTAACTCTAACCTTACCTTCACCATGACATGTGTTACATTCTTTTTTGTAACTTTTACCTTTTCCTTTACAAGTTGTACAAGTAGTACGTGTCATAAATGAACCAAAAATAGTACGTTGTTCAGCAGTTACTGTTCCACTCCCATTACATGTACGACATGTTGTTTCATCAAATCCACCTGCACCTTTACAATCACTGCATTTATCATATACATCTAAATTAATTTCTTTATTGCATCCAAAGATTGCTTCTTCAAAAGTCAAATTTACACGCATAATTTTATCACGACCGCGAGAACTACCTCTCGAACCGCCAAAATTAAAGCCGCCAAATCCTGAACCAAATAAATCTCCAAATATATCTGAAAAATCAAATCCTGATGCATCAAAACCGCCTGCTCCATTATTTTCAAATGCTGCATGCCCATATTGATCATATTGTTTTCTCTTATTATCATCTGATAAAATTGCATAAGCTTCTTGTGCTTCTTTAAATTTTTCAGAAGCATTTTCTTCTTTTGAAACATCAGGGTGATATTTCTTTGCCAATTTTCTAAACGATGATTTAATCTCATCACCACTAGCTGATTTAGAAACACCTAGTATTTCATAATAATCTTTTTTCATGTTACTCCTCTATTTTTTTATTAAAGTTTTAAATTCCTCTATTGTATTACCAAACATTTCAATAGCACTTAAAATGAAATCTTTTTTAGTTACATCTATTCCAGCGTTTTTCAAAATATTTATAGGATAATCAGAACCACCAGCACTTAACAACTTCTTATAATTTTCTAATGCACCTTTTTTCTTATTTAATATTCCATTAACTATATAACACGCGCATGATAAACCAACGGCGTATTTATAAACATAAAAATTGTAGTAAAAGTGTGGAATCCTAGACCATTCATATTTAATGTCTTCATCAATTATGACATTCTCACCAAAATATTTCTTAACTAATTCATAGTAATCAGTTGATAATACTTCATTAGTAAGAATAATACCTTCTTCATGTTTTTTATGACAATCACGTTCAAATTCAGCGAACATAATTTGACGATATATTGTCGCTTTAAATAATTCCATTAAATTGTTTAAAATAAATTTCTTTTCTTCTATATCAGTTGTATTATTTAATATATAATAGTTAAGTAATAACTCATTAACTGTTGATGCAACCTCGGCTACAAAGATTTTATATTTTGATGTTGAATACGGTTGATTTTTATTAGAATAATAAGTGTGCAACGAATGACCTAATTCATGAGCAAGTGTTGAAACATCACTAAACTCTTCTTCATAATTAAGTAAAATATATGGCTTTGTATCATAAAAACCTGATGAATAAGCACCTGATCTTTTACCAGCATTGTTATAAACATCAATCCATTTTTCTAAAAAAGCTTTATTTAAAACTTTGACATAATCTTCACCTAAAACGCTTAAAGATTCTAAAACTAATTTTTTACCTTCTTCAAAACTGTATGTTTTTTTATTTTCTTTAACTAAGTCAATATAAATATCATATAAATGCATTTCATCTAAACCTAAAACTTCTTTTTTCATATCATAATATTTATATAAGACATCTAAATTTTCATTTATCACTTCAATAAAATTATTATAAACTTTTAAATCAACATTATCTGAAAATAAAGATGCTTCAATACTCGATTGATGATTTTTAAGTTTAGCCAAAGTTGTTAAAGTTTCTATATTTCCTGTAAATGTTTTAGCTAATGTATTTTTATAATTACTATAAGTTGTAAATAAAATTTTAAATGCATCCTCACGTACTCTTCTATCTTTTGATCTTATAAAAGTAGAATAATTACTTTCTGTAAATTGAATCTCAATACCATCTTCATTAACTATTGTACCAAATTTTAAATCAGCGTCAGTTAAAGATTCATATATATCAGAGGAAGAATTACAAACTTTATTAAATTTAGATATAATACTTTCTGTTTTTTCATCTAAAATATGCTTTTTAAAACGATATAAATTCTCTAAAATAAAACTATACTCTTCTAATCTTTTTTCTTTTTTTATATAACCTAAAATAGTTTCATAATCAGTAGCCATTAATTCTGGGTTTACAAATGAAGAATTACTATCATATTTAGTTATTAAATTAACTACTAACCCTTGATATTCTTGATATTTAGGATTAGATGTATCTTGATCATAACTTAAATGAGCATAATAATATAATTTATATAACTTTCTTTCATATTCTTCATTATATTTTAAATATTCTAATAAATTTAAAGCACTAATACTTATTTTGCCTTTATACTTACATACTTCATCAACTTCTAATTCAACTTCTTTTAAACTAGATAAAAACTCTTCATCTGATTTAAATATAAGTGTTAGATCCCAAGTGTATTCACTACTTACTTCTTCTCTTTTAAGTTGTTTTTTAACCATATTTTCTCCTCTACAATAGAAAGTTCTAGTAATCTAGAACTTAGTTTTCTTCGAATTCAGCATCTTGTACATCTGGCTTTGCTTCTGCATCTTCATTTTGTTTAGCAGCTTCTTCATATACTTTTGTTGCAAATGCCATAGCAGTTTCCTGTAAAGCATCTTTTTTAGTTTTGATATTTTCCATATCTTCGCCTTCTAATGCTTCTTTTAACTCTTTCATTTGCTCTTCTGCTTTTGTTTTATCTTCATCAGATACTTTTTCACCTAAATCTTTAATTGCTTTTTCAGTTTGGAAAATCAATTGTTCTGCTTCGTTTCTTAAATCTGCTTCTTCTTTTCTTTTTTCATCAGCTTCACGATTAGCCTCAGCGTCTTTAATCATAGCATCAATTTCTTCATCAGATAAAGCTGCATTAGAAGTAATTGTAATAGTTTGTTCTTTATTAGTTCCTAAATCCTTAGCTTTTACATTAACAATACCATTCGCATCAATATCAAATGAAACTTCTATTTGTGGCACTCCACGAGGAGCGGCTGGAATTCCTGATAATTGGAATCTACCTAATGTTTTGTTATCAGATGACATTTTTCTTTCACCTTGTAAGACATGAATATCAACAGCAGGTTGATTATCAGCAGCAGTAGAGAAAGTTTGTGATT
>CAYJPP010000012.1:0-29916 GCA_964372175.1 uncultured Muribaculaceae bacterium | reverse complement strand
GTAGCTGTTGTTCCTCTTAAAGTTCCAAGTGGCGCACTTCTACCTTCATATATAACGACACTAGGTACTCCACCATTAAAAGCATCTGCATGATATGAAGTTAATGTTAGAGGAATCGTAAGAGTTTTTATTTTTGTTCCATAAAAAGTGTTTTCAGGCAGTGTTGTTAAGCCTGAACCTAATATAACCGAACTAAGTTGCGAGGAACTATAAAATGCCCTATCACCAATTTCTGTCACACTATTTGGAATAATAATATCAGTTAATTGCGTAGAAGAAAATGCAGAGCCTCCAATTTTAGTTAAATTTTCTGACAATACAAGATTAGTAAGACTGTTACTCTTAAATGCAGCTTCTCCAATTTCAACCACACTGTCACTCATAATTAAATTTTTAATTGAAAACACTTGAACAGAATTAGTAACAAAAGCACTTTGTTGAATTTTAGTTGTCCCATCTCCAATTATAACTGTTTCCAAAGATCCGGCATGTTCAAAGTCTTCAAATGTCACTCCACCAGCATTATATATTTCTAGTTTTTTTATTTTATTACTCCAAAAAGATTCTTCTCCAATTGTAACAGCACTTGTACTGTTGATTTTCATTTCTGTTAATGCATTACTTTTAAATGCATAGTCACCTATATGAGTAACGTTTTCAGGAATAATTAATTCTGTTAAAATATTACCACCAAATGCACTATTTGGAATCACTGTTATCCCGGAACCAATCGTAAGCTCAGCAACTTGTGCCCGGGAGAAAGAACCAACTCCAATGCTAGTAACAAAGTCAGGCAAATCAACTTTTTTTAAGGCATTACGATCAAATGCACTGTCACCTATTGTAAGAGGTGTAACATTGCCGTCTTTATCTGCTGTTCTATCAGCAAATTCTAATTTATTAATTCTATTAAGCGCAAATGCACTCGCTTCTATTGATGTTACGGTTGACGGTATAAAAACATAACTTATTGCACCACCCCATTGGGAAAAAGAATCTTCACCGATCTTTGTAATTCCTTCCGGAATAACTATACTAGCTATAACCTCCTGATTAAAATCAATAACCCTAACATCAACACCTTCAATTTGTTTTGGTATAACCACATCGGATCCACAATTATTATTATAACTAGCAAGCGTTGCTGTTGATTCATTCCATCCGAAACAAGATGAGGCAGTTTCAACAAGAGGAACTACTTCTATTTCTCTACTAAGTGAAACGACATGACCTGAATTAGATGTAACCGTACACGAAACTGTATGTTTACCCAGAGGTAATGTTCTAGTACTATCAATATTACAAGTAGTTGTACCACTACTTTTTCCATATGTTACTGTAAAAAATCTCGTAGTTATTATATCTTGTGATAACATGGCTGTTGATATGGCACTAGGAACTATTGTTGGACCAACTTCATCAATTAAATAAGTTCTACATATTTCTGATATTTTAATTCCGTTATCAAAAACATCAACACATACCACATTTTTAGGATTAGAACCTAGTGTAATTCCTTCACCCGAACCGTCTATACTCGCATCACACTGATTTTCTCCAACACAATATTTCCATTCATAACCATTTGAATTAACTGGAATTGTTATATTCTCAGATACCCATGTTTCATTATTACTCATAATAAAACTAACTGTCGGTACCCAATCTTCTATGGGCTCTTTATCTTCTTCTCCCTCACCAGGAGTGGTAGTTCCGTCACACTTTGTTATTTCATTACTGTTATAATCTTTTAAATAACAAGTATCATCTATTGTAACTTTTAAATATGTACTTCCATCGCTTAAAATATAAGCTACACCAACTGGCGGTTTCTCACCAGTTGTTATGATTTTATCATATACACTATCACTAGTTGTAAAAGGTAAAACAACATCCTCCCCAATAAAACTATTGGCATATAACTGTTCCATTCCATCTACTAGTAAATAGGCTTGTGATAAGTTAGCAGATTCTTGTGCTTCTTCAATCACATCTAAAATTATTGGTGTTGCTATTAAAGCTACTATTGCTAAAATAATAATTACTGCAAGTAATTCAATTAAGGTAAATCCATTTTTCATAATACTCTCCTACTCTTATAATTATTTTACCAAATATTATTAATTTTAACAACAAAAAATACTACAAAACGTAATATTTATATATTCTCTTCAATTCTAATTAATTGATTATATTTACAAACTCGGTCACTTCTTGATAAAGAACCTGTTTTTATTTGTCCTAAATTAAGACCTACTGCTAAATCAGCAATAATTGTATCCTCAGTTTCCCCTGAACGGTGAGATATAATAGTTTTATAATTATTTTGTTTAGCTAATTCAATTGTTTCTAAGGTTTCAGTTATGGTACCAATTTGATTAACTTTAAGCAATATAGCATTACCGGCTCCCATATCAATACCTTGTTGTAAACATTCTTTATTAGTTACAAATAAATCATCGCCAACTAATTGTATCTTATCACCTAATTTAGTAGTTATTAATTTAAAGCCTTCCCAATCATTCTCATCAACTGGATCTTCGATTGAAATAATTGGATACTTAGAACATAAATCAACATAAAAATCCACTAACTCCTCAGTTGTTAAAATTCTATTTTCTCCAACTAAGTTATATTTACCATTTTTATAAAACTCTGATGCGGCTACGTCAATCCCTAACATAACATCAATTCCTGGTTTATAACCTGCTTTATTTATAGCTTCAATTATTAATTTAAATCCTTCTTCATTAGAATTTAAATCAGGCGCAAATCCACCTTCATCCCCAACGGCAGTATTTAAACCTCTACTTTTTAAAACTGATTTTAAAGCGTGAAATACCTCAGCCCCAATTCTAATGCGTTCTTTAATAGAATCACTTTGAGGAATAATCATAAATTCTTGAAAATCTAATTTATTATCAGCATGAGCTCCACCATTAATAATATTCATCATCGGAACTGGTAACATTGTACCTTCTCCAATATATTTATAAAGAGGTATTTTTTTATAATTAGCAGCAGCTTTTAAACAAGCCATTGAAATACCTAAAATAGCATTCGCTCCATATACACTTTTATTTTTAGTACCATCTGCTTCAATCATTAAATAATCTATTTCTTTTTGTTCTAAAACATTCTTACCAATTAATAAGTCCTTTAACTTATTAACATTACTAACGGCTTTTAAAACACCTTTTCCTAAATATCTTGAATCATTGTCTCTTAGTTCAAGCGCTTCTCTCTCACCAGTTGATGCGCCTGATGGAACCATAGCTCTTCCTAATGTTCCATCTTCCAATATAACATCAACCTCAACAGTAGGATTTCCTCTTGAATCTAATACTTCTCTACCAATTATATTTTTTATATACATTTATCTTCACACATTCCTTTTATTCTATTTTTAAATTCACACAAATAATTTCTTATATACTCAATTTTTTCATCACTTATTTGACCTTCTATTCCGACTAGCAAATCATCCAATTTTGTTTCAACGAAAACGTCTAATTTGCCCGGAATATCTTTAACATATTCAAAAAAATTTTCTAAAATATATGTAGTAACATCTTCCATTTTATAGTATTGATTGGCTACACAACAATGAGGATCAGAAATTGAAGAATAATTACCAAAAGACATCCCGTTATCATAACTAGGAGGCAATTTGTAAATGCTACTTTTTTCATTAAAAATAAGTCCAATATTTTCTAATTTCGAATCGGAATTTTCTGTCAAACATTTTCCGAATAAAACTCTAACATAGTTTCTTTTCAAATCTTCTACATTTTTTCTGGATGCTTTAAATAAATTATCAAATTTAGAAAACACCTCCCCAAAACACAAAGCAATTTCTTCTTCTTCTGTTTTAGAACGAACTGGAACAACATCACAAATATCATACGAAGCTTCTTCCTCTTCTAAAAAAGAAGTTATTAAGCAACATTTTCTATTACTTAAAGCGTCATATCCTAGTTCGACATCAACTACATCTATATTGGTTTCTTTTAAGATAATACTTGATATATACTCCATTAAGTCTTGATCACTGTTAACAGAATTTTTAACAAGCTTCTTAACTCCGTTATCAAGAACCCAAAACTTATCATATACAGCTCTCCCTCTTGTTTCAACTCTTAAAAATTCTAATTCTTCTACATCTTTTCTTCTCATGTTCTCACCATATATTTAACTGAAACTTTATCTGTTTCAAGACTTCCATTATTTTTTTTCATATATTCAATATCATTTCTAACCATATATCTTATATTAAAAACTTGAAATAGTTTTTTTGATGGATATATTTTATCTATCGCAGATAAATCAGGAAAAGGCCTAAATCCTAACTTGATACATTGATTTATAGTCTTGTCATTATACTTAAATAACCAAATGTTGTCAAAAAATAAATATCCAATAGTTATATCTGTTTCTTTATATTTCCAATACACCGTAAATGTTTCCATCTCACACCAACTTTTCAATTATATTTTTATAATCATTCCCTCTTTTTTCGTAACTATCATATTGATCCCATGAAGCACAAGCAGGACTTAATAATATAACATCTCCGTCATTAGCGTACTTCATACTTCTAATAACTGCTTCTTCTAAATTTTCAGTAACATAACAAGGAATAGATATTTTATTACAAAAATCAAATATTCTTTCTCTTGTCTCACCGTAACAGACAACACATTTAACGTTTTTCATATATTCAGTTAGTTCATCAAAAGAATGACCTCTATCTAAACCTCCTAATAGCAAAATAGTAGGTTCAGTAAAAGCTTTTAAAGCAGTAATTGTTGAGGTAACATTAGTAGATTTTGAATCATTATAAAATGAAACACTATTTATTTTTTTAACAAATTCTATTCTGTGTTCTACACCATTAAACTCATTTAATAAATCAAATATTAATTGATTATCAATATCAAATTGTTTAGCAACAGCGATCATACACATTATATTTTCATAATTATGAATTCCTTTTAATTTAATATCTTTAATACTAATTATAGCTTCGTTTTTGTAATAAATAAAATCAGCTACATATAAATCAGATTTTTTACTACTATTAAACATTAATTTACTATCGATTTCTTTTGACATAATATTACAGTCTTCATTTAATTCATTAATAATCGCTAATTCACAGTTTTTAAATATTCTTTTTTTACATTCTTTATAAAAATCAAATGTCTTAAAAAAATCTAAATGAACAGGAACTAAATTAGTCAAAACTGCTATATCAACTTTAAAATCTTTAAAGTCATGTAATTGTTGTGCGGATAATTCAATAACTAAAATATCATTTTTTTTAATATTAGATACAAGCGCACTAAGTGGAGTCCCTATATTTCCGCCTAAGTGAACAGGTAAATTAGCTTTTTTAAGTAATTCATAAATTAAAGTTGTTGTAGTTGTTTTACCGTTCGAACCAGTTATCCCTATTATCTTAATGTCATCTAAAAAACTATACGCCACCTCTACTTCATTAACTATTGGTATGTTTAATGAAATAGCTTTTAAACAAGGTTCACTATCAGTTGGAATACCAGGGTTTTTAACTACAACATCAAATGTTTCATCTAATAAAGAAGCTTGATCATCTGTTATAACACATTTAACACCCAACTCAGTTAGTTCCCTAACCTTATCTTCATCATTTTTCTTATCAGTTATTACTATTTCACAATTAGAACTCAGTAATTTAGCCACTTCATAACCTGAGCGAGCCATTCCTAAGATAAATACTTTTTTATTTTTATATTCCATAATTTTCTCCTATACTATTAACCATCCAAGGACTAATAACCCAATCACTACTCTATATATCATAAACACTTTAAAGTCATGTTTTTTAATGTATTGTAATAAAAAGGCTATACAAACTAAACCAATCAAAAATGCAACCATAATACCTATTATAAAAATCATTATATTATCACCAATTAAGGACATAGTATCTGGTTTAATCAAACTATATAAAGTGCCTCCTGCAATAACAGGTATTGCCAAATAAAAGGAAAACTTCGCACTATCTTCTCTATTTAGTTTAAGTATTCTTGAAGCGGTTATGGTGGTTCCTGATCTAGAAAAACCCGGTATTAAAGCAAATGTCTGCATCGCACCAACAAATAATGCTTGATGCCATTTCAAATCTGAAATTTCTTTATCTTGTTTCATCTTTTTATCTACTAAATAAATTATTATCCCCATAACAATTAAAGCAATAGCAATTAACCAAATTTGTTGCCTGAAAAAACCATCTATTACATCTTCTAATAAAACTCCAACAATAGCCGCTGGAATGGTTGCAATAACTAAAAACCAAAATATTTTACCAGAATTAGTCTTAACACCTTTTGTAACTCCATTAACAAAAATATCTAATAACTCTTTAAAAAAATATATACAAATCGCTAATAAAGTTCCAAAATGTAGTGCGACATCAAAAGTTAATTCTATCTCACTTGCAAGTTGCAAATTAAATATTTCTCTAACTAATATTAAGTGAGCTGATGAAGAAATAGGCAAAAATTCTGCAATTCCCTGAATAATACCTAATATAATAACTTCTATCATAAATCACCCCTTTTAGAAAATAAACATCCGCAATACTCTTGTCTATATAAATCGTACTCTTTACTAAACATAATACTTTTTTTATAACCATCATTTTTTTTGAAATCACTTACTAAAAACTTAGTTCCACAATCATCACTTAACTTTATGCCAAGTTCATTAATCATTTTACTATTTTTATGAGGACTCACAGTTAAAGTGGTTCCAAAAAAATCATAACCAGCCGCTAACGAGCAAGTTTTTCTTAGCCTTATTTCAAAACACTTCACACAACGTAAACCGCCTTCTGCCAAATTTTCTAAACCTTTAATATTAGATTTAAAAACATCGTTTTCATAATCACAGTCTAACATTTTTATATTATAAATTTCACATAATTTAATTTGTTCTTTTTTTCTTTTTATATATTCATCTATTGGTTCAATATTTGGATTATAAAACAAAACCGTTATATCAAAATAATCCATCAAATACTTTATAACATAACTACTACACGGCGCACAACAAGAATGTAACAATAACTTAGGCTTACTAGTTAAACCATTTATTGTTTCTAAAAATATTTTATTATACAAAGTTAAACATAATCCATTCTGGTTTAAAAATCATTAATACGCCTATTATAACCATTATTATACCACCAATTAAATGTGATAATTTATTATATTTTGTTGAAATACCCGTTAATTTTAAAGTTGTCATCGCTATAAAAAATACAACTAAATCATCAATTAAGTAAAATAAAATATAAAGTAAACTATATAAAAAGTTTTGTAATGCTGTCAGATCATTAAGCGCTAAAATTTGTGTGAATATAGCAGGTAATCCACTTGTACAAGCTAATTCAATAATATTAACGGATACTGCTAACCCTATTATCCCAAGTAGCGCAGTTAAGAATTTTTTATCTTTAAATATACTATTATCATCATCAATTTTACTAATAATATTTTTCATTTTAGTAGCAATATTTTTTCTTTTTTTGTCATCAACAACCTTACAGCCATCATCTTTTTTTCTTTCCTCAATATAACTTTTAAGATTGATAAAAGCCCCTATCAAAGCAACTAATCCAATTAAAATTCTAAATATATTAGAAGCTGAGAAGAAAATACTTATTTGCAAAATTGATAACATAGCTAATAAATATATTAAAGCTGATGTCAGTAAAAAGGTAGTTCCAATAATCCACATTTTTTTTCTGTTTTTCATTTTAAATAACATACTTATTAAAAATATTAACACCCACATTGCACATGGGTTAAAACCATCAATAAAACCAATTATAATGGCAATTAAAGGTAATGAAACATCTTTTGGATCAACATTACCGACAAACGGTAAAATAAACTCACCTTCTGGCGGATTTATTGTATATTCGACATCTAGGTTATTTTTAACTACATCAACTAAATCAACATGCTCTTCATTTTGATATTTAGTAATTGCGGCTTCAATTTGGCTTTTTTGAGTCTCACCGAATCCTTGTATACCAGTCGTTCCGATAATAGTTAAAGGAACTAAGACTGAATTTAATTTAATTTCATTAGTTACCTTTTCTAATAAAGCAACATTGTCTTTATCTTTAACTGATTCATACATAATAATATTAATATCTTCATCAGAACCATATTTTTCCTGCAACCATTCTTTTTCAGCCTGACAATGATGACAAGTTTCGGAATAAAATAAATGTAAATTTATTTCTTCTGCTTTAACTACTGGTATTATTAAAAATAAAAATATAAAAAACACTATTTTTTTCATAAAACTTCCTCTAACCATTCTTCTATATCATTTTGTTTTTTTTCTCCAATTAATCTACTAATTTCAGAACCATTTTTTTCTAAAATCAAAATAGGTAAAGTATCTCCTGCTTTATAATCAAATTCATCAAAATCGTAATCATATTCCACATATTCTAATTTATATTTAGCAACTATTTCTTTTATAAGCGGGTCCATGATTATGCATGCTCCACACCACATTGCTCCAATTTTAATTAATTTCATTTAATACTCCTTAACTCTTTGTAACAAATATCAAAATGTTTTTTAAAGTATTCTATTTCATCTTTTGTTGTAAAATGAGACAAACTAATTCTAATTGAAGATGAAGAAATTTCTTCGTTCTTTGTTAATGCGAAAACTGACTTTGATATATTGCTACCACTTGAACAAGCAGTTTGAGTGGAAATATATATTCCATATTTTTCTAATGCATGCAACATTGTTTCTGGTTTCACACCAACTATACTAACATTTAAAATATTAGGTACACAATATTTATTACTATTAACATATACATTTTCATACTTACTTAAATAATAGGCAACATCATTATTTATTTGAGTGATGTATTTTTTATTTTCTAATAAATTTTCTGTAATTAATCTAATAGCCTTTGAAAATGATACAATTAAACCTGTCATAGGAGTCCCACTCCTAAATATAGTCGTACTTTTCCCGCCATTAATTAAAGGCTCTAATGATATCTTATCTCTTTTGAATAACATACCAATACCTTTAATTCCATATATTTTATGAGCAGCAAAAGAAGCTAAATCAATATTAGTTAAATCAATATCCTCTTTACCTAACATTTGGGTCATGTCTACATGAAAAAAACACTTATGTTCTTTTAATATATCACCTATTTCTAATATAGGCTGAACGATACCTATTTCACTATTAACCGCACCAATACTAACTAAAATAGTCTCATCAGTTAATAACTCTTTTAAACTAGTTAAATCAACTCTTCCGAATTCATCAGTATCAACAAAAGAAACTTTAAATCCCTCTTTTTGTAAACTAGAAATAGGTCCATAAATAGAAGAGTGTTCAAAATTAGTTGTTATAATATGGTTGCCTCTGTTTTTATATTTTAAGCAAATACCTTTAATCGCCATATTATTTGATTCAGAGGCACATGAAGTATATATAATTTCCTCATTTTTAATTTTTAAAATATTAGCAATCTGCTCAGTTGCTTCATCAATTATATTTTTAGCCTCAACACCTAATTTATGTAAAGAATTAGGATTACCTATAAAATCATTTGTTACATCACAAAAAGTTTTTAAAACATCTTTATCAACCGGAGTTGTTGCCGAATAATCTAAATATACCATATTATCACCTTTTTTCATTATATCACTTATACATATTTTAATCAAACAAATCTAATTATTTTTTGCTTATCTTTTTTTAAACACTCTTTACAAACTAATTGCATTCCAGTATTTGTTAGAAAACTCTCTTCTTTTATTTGCTTATTAACAACCTCAGATATAAAATTTCTTATTTCATCAGAATTTTCAAAACTAAACCTTACAGTTTCATCAATAAAAGATGCATCAATTAGCTCTTTTGGTTTTAATCTACCCAAATAAAGTGGGAAAACATCACCACACCGCCCAACAGTATTAACTGGTTCTTCACTATCAGGAGTAGTAGTTAAAAATGCTCTATAACCTGTAAATAATTCATATTGTCTCCCCATAGAAGTCAAATGATTATTAATAACCTTCCCTCTATCCATAACAAATGTATATTTTTTTCCTGTTTTTTCTGATAGAAATTCTTCCAAAAATAAACCCAGTAATTTTAAATCTACTTTTTCAAAATATCCTAATTTAGTTTCTGCAAGTTTTATACTTTGCTTTAAAGAGATTATTTCCGTATCAAATTTATCTATGATTTTTTGTAATTCAATATCTCTAATATCTTCTAATTTTTCCAAACTTTCCTTATATCTTCTTAACTCATCAGCTAAACTCATTAATATCACCTCTTTTTTATTATAAACCTTTTTAACTAGTAAAACAATAAAAAAATCTTGAATTATCAAGATCATCTTAAATTTAAACTTTTTAATTTACCTCTATTATGAATTTTAGCAAGTACATCGTTATAAACTTCCTCAAATTCTTCTGGCGATAATAATTCTTCACCTTCTAAAAGTCCATCTTCACACATCATAGCTCTACTGTTTTCTCCGACATCAAACTCATTATCAATGTTATGATTAAAATATATACGCCTTCTGTTTTCTGTTATGATTTCTGCTACAACTACACCATGTCCTACAAAAGGTAAGCAAAGCAATTTATCATCCTTTTCACTCGCTACAAGCACAAGTTCACAACTTCGCCATTCCTTTAACTCACCTTTAACGAAAAATACCCCTTCTGTATTTACCCCTTTTACTACAACTGTTTGTCCTAAAATCCCAACTTTTTCCATACACACTCCTACTTCTAAAAGATTTCTCTTTTCTTAATTATAGTATAAAACAGAGTTAAGTGCAAGAATTTATTTATTTTTTTTAAAATATACAAAAAAACTAGCTATAATAACTAGTTTAAGTTTAATAATTATTTTAGTTTAATGTTTGAATGCCCATCAATTTCTTCTGAACACGTTTCAACTTCCTCAAAATATTCTATATTAGAAATTCTAGGCTTAGGTCTCATATCATTTCTTGCTAAACGAAAGTTTTCTGGTTTAGAAGTAATATCACTAGTTTCATCAACTCTCATACCTACTACTTCAACATCTAGTTCCCCGTTAACAGCATTAATAATAGAATTATTTACCATCATTAATTTATCCACTCTTATTAAAACAGTTTTTTCATCAGCTTCAATTTTAGAATCATCTAAATGTAATTCTTGAGCATTTATATCAAAACTATTCCATGCTTTTAAACTAAACGAGCCAGCTATTTGACTTAATGATTTTTTTCCTAAAAAACTAATTTTTCCTCCAAAAAGCCTTATAATTTGTCCGATTAATACGGAATCTATAAATGCTATATTTTTTCCATCTACAAATATTTTAGCTCCGACTAAATTAGAATCTTTAAGTGTCAACTGATTACAAGTTATCGGTTGATTAATATATAATTCTTCTGAAGGTCCTGATAACAAACTATCATCATCGTCATCTTTTAAAACACCTACTTCATTATAAATTAACTCCTCACACTTAATAATCTTACTTTCATCATACTTACTCTCGTGATAGTTAAAATTTATTGTAATAGTACCGTTAGGATTATTAATATAAACTTCATTTTCATTTAAAGTTACATAATCCAAAGTTATATTAGATCCTGATGATTCTATAATTAATTTTTTAGAACGATAAAAATCGTTTATTATATAAGCCCCACCACTTGGTAAAACCAATTCAGTAGGTATACTACTTTTTTGAAATACTCTCTTAAAAAATGACGGGTTTTCAATATAAATTCTTTTACTTTCCATAAACAAACTCCCTTTCCACAAACATATTATACATGTTTTTAAAATAAATGCAAATTATAATAAAAAAACAACTTATATAAGTCGTTTTAATTTTTAATGGTAGCGACGGGGAGATTCGAACTCTCGACCTACTGGGTATGAACCAGGTGCTCTAGCCAGCTGAGCTACGTCGCCATAAAATCAAGCAATATAATAATATCATATATACTTAATTTTGACAAGTAGTTTTTAAAAACTTATTAAATTTATAATGAAATTAAAATCCAGACCCGTAAAATATATAATAATAGCAGCAAGCGCTAAAAATGGTCCGTATGGTATTTCATGATTTTCTTTTTTCATAACAGTTAGAGCTACTGGTAATGCTAAGAAAGCTGATAGAAATATTGTTAAAACGCTTCCTTCAAGACCAATAATAAATCCAATTAATAGCATCAACTTTATATCGCCCCCACCAAGTGATTCTTTTTTAAATAAAAAGTCTCCCCCTAGTTTTAATAGCAACATAACTATAAAGCTTAAAACTCCGTTTAATAATGCAGTTAAAGTTATATCAAGTCCATATATAAATAAATACTCAACAATTAAGGCTATTCCAAAGAATATTAAAACACAGTCTTCAATAATCATATAATAAAAATCACTTAATACTATAATAACTAAAACAGATATAAAAGTTAGTGCGATAATTAATTCTAGTGATAGCCCAAAAACTAAATAACATATTACAAACAAAACGCCTGTCATAAATTCAGAAAAAGGATAAAACCAAGATAACTTTATTTTACAACTAGAACACTTGCCTTTTTGTAATAAAAAAGAAAAAATCGGAATCAATTCCCAACTTTTCAAAACATGATTACAATTAGGACAATGACTAGGAGGATGTATTATTGATTTTTTATTTGTTATACGTTCTGCTACAACATTATAAAATGACCCTAATATTGTACCTATCAAAAATATACTTACTGCAATCATGTTTCCTCCTTAAAGTCCTAAATTACCATACACATCAAACATTGGTGTGATTATTGATAATACAATTACCCCAACCATTGCTGTTAGAAATATAATTAAAACCGGTTCAACCAAAGCTTTAATTCTAGCAACTGAATTGTGGTGTAGTTCTTGATAATATGCTGCGACTTTCCCCATCATTTCTGGTAATTGCCCAGTTTGTTCACCTGTTCTAATCATTTCATAAGCAGGTATCGGGAATGCCCAATGATCTTTATATGCAAGTGATATTTTATCACCCTTAGCTAAATTAGCAATAGTATCTAATATAAGTGCTCTATAAATTTCATTATTAGTTATTTTATTTAATATATCCATACTATCAGTTATAAATACATTATGAGCTAATAAAGATGCGAATGTTTTAGTAAACATTGTAACTTCATTATAAATTATTATCTCACCTAATATAGGAATATGCATGTTGATCCATTGAACTAATACTTTAAATGCTTTTACTTTTTTCATTAAGAAAATGAATAATCCAATAATAGCTATTATTGATAATATTAAAATAATGTATGAACTTTGTAAAAAGTTACTTATATTAAGTACTGCCAAGGTAATTCCTGGTAGTTCAACACCGTCTAAACCTTCATATAATTCAACAAAGTTTGGTACAACGAATACCATAACAAATACTAACGCACCAATTGCAAAAATAAAGACAATTGACGGATAAGTTAAAGCTGTTATCATTTGTTTTCTAGTTTTTTCTGTTTCTGTATAATATTCAGTCATATCATCCAGTGCCTCAGGTAATTCTCCTGTCATCTCGGATGCTTTAATCATATTAATTAATAATCTTGGAAAAGCATTACCTTGTTTCAACATTGCATCTGAGAAATTATCCCCAGTTGATAAATCATAAATCATATTTCTAAATATTTGCTTATATCTAGGATTTTTAAATTGTCCTGATAATATTTTTAAAGCTTCAACTAATGTAATCCCCGCTTTAATATAAGTAGACAACTGTGTTATAAAAAATATTAAATCAGATATTTTAATTTTTTTAGTATTGGCTTTACTTCCATCGCCGTATAAGGCTTGTACCCATTTATTTGTTTCAATACTATATACTTCTTTATTTTCACTTAATAAGAATGAATGGACTTCAACCTTAGAATAAGCAGCAAACGTCCCTCTTTCAAGTCTACCATCCTCTGTTTTAGCAACATAACGATACATAATCTTGTTCTCGCTCTTCTCAGCATCTGCACCTTCTAAATCAAGCAATAAGGCTTCTCTATTAATATCTTTTTGGGCACCTTCTTTTTTAAAGAAATTCCCGAAACCAGCAAAGAAACCATCTATTTTATTAGCAAAAGATTGTTTTTCAAATGTAACATTCTCATTAATATATACTTCTGCTTTTGTCCGTTCTTTTTGTTGTTTTTTTTCTAAATCATGTTGTTCTTTTTCTAATTTTCTTTTTTCTTCTAATCTTTTCTTATTTTCTTCCTCTATTTTTTTGTTGTGTTCCCTAGCAATAGCTCTTTTTTCACTTTCAAGAGCTTTCTTTTCTTTTATTTTTTGATTTTCAAGACTAACTTTTTTGAAATATGTTCCTAATTTAGCAAATAAGCCAAAGAATATTCCAAAAATAGCGCCTATTCCTACAAAGAAGTATCTAATAAATCTAAACACTAAATAACATATATATCCATACCCGATAAATATCCATCTAAAAAAATACATTACTGTTGTTACAAAAATATTAATTATAGTTGTTAAAACAGCGAAAACTCCAACACTAAAAAACTTAATGAATTTGCTCACTATCAACCACACTGTCTTAAAAACCTTATAAATATACACAAATGGCATTAAATAACTAGGTTTATTCAAGTCGCCTCACCACACTATCTTTTATTCTTACTATATTATACCACAAATTTTAAAATAGTAAAATATTTTTTATAAAAACATATAATATTTTAGAAAGGTGGTTATTATGAACTATTATCCTTTTTATTCTGGTCTTCCATCTATGGCTACCAAAGCAGCATCCACCGGTATTTTTAGCAACCTTTTTAAAGGGCTTTCATTAGGTAAAATATTAACAGGTTCACAAAAAACTTTATCATTTGTAAATCAAACACTTCCTTTGATAAGACAAGCAAAACCAATGTTAAACAACTTTAAAACCATGATGAAAGTTATGAATGAATTTAAAAAAGTAGATAATGTATCTACACAAAATACCGAGCAACCTCCTATCATTAAAGAAAAAAATACGCAACAAAAAAATGAAAGAAAAACGGAAATTACCGAGGACAAAGAAAAAACTCAGACTTACAATGGGTTGACATTTTTCCAATAAAAAAAATACTTAGTTGTATTTTTTTTGTTTTTTACGTTGTTCAGTATTTAAAATGATTTTTCTAATTCTAAAATTCATAGGTGTTACTTCTACTAACTCATCATCAGCAATGTAACTTAAACATTCTTCTAATGACATACTACGTGGTCTTTTTAAAACAACTGTATTATCTTTACCAGCACTTCTTGTATTGGTTAACTGTTTTGCTTTTACAACATTAACCGCTAAATCATTATCGTGATTATTCTCACCAACAATCATGCCTTCATAAACTTCTGTTCCGGGTTCAACAAACATAATACCACGATCTTCTAAACCACCTAAGGCATATGCTGTTGCTTTACCGTTTTCCATCGATACTAAAACTCCATTACTACGTTTTCCAACCTCAGCATCAGTTGCCTTTAAGTATTCAGAAAAACGATGATTTAAAATTCCATATCCTTTTGTCAATGTCATGAATTCAGTTGTAAAACCAATTAACCCTCTTGAAGGTGCTTTATAATTTAATCGTGTAGTAGTTCCAACATTTGTCATTGAAACCATATCCCCACCACGTTTACCTAATGCTTCAATAACCGAACCTATTGAATCTTCTGAAACATCAATTTGTACTTCTTCATAAGGTTCACATAAAACACCATCAATTTCTTTTTTAATGATTTTAGGTTTAGATACTTGTAATTCATATCCTTCTCTACGCATATTTTCAATTAAAATTGATAAATGTAATTCCCCTCTTCCAGACACTATCCAAGTTTCATTATCTTTTGATTCAACTTTTAAACTTACATCGCGTTCTGTTTCTTTAAATAATCTATCTTCTATTTTACGCGGAGTTAATAATTTTCCTTCTTTTCCACAAAACGGAGAAGTATTAACACCAAATTCCATTTGTAATGTAGGTTCATCAATTCTTAAAACAGGTAACGCTTCTTTTACATCATCACAAACAGTCTCACCAACTGAAATATCAGCTAATCCAGCTAGGGCTACTATTTGTCCTGCGCTTGCTTCTTCAATTTCAATTCTTTTAAGCCCTAAAAAACCATAAAGTTTTTGAACTCTAAACTGTTTAATTGTTCCATCTAAACGCATAATATTAACCATTTGATTAAGTTTAATACTACCTCTTTTAATCAAACCGATTCCTATTCTCCCAACAAAGTCATTATAATCAAGTAACGCCGGTTGGAATTGTAATCCACCTTCTGTAACATCAGGATTTGGTATATGTTCTATAATCATATCCAAGATCGGAGTCATAGTGTTTTCTAAATTTTTGTAATCAACTCCACTTAATCCATTTAAAGCTGATGCAAATATAATTGGAAAATCTAATTGTTCAGAAGATGCTCCTAATTCAATAAATAGTTCTAATACTTCATCAATTACTTGTTCTGGTCTTGCTGAATCTTTATCAATTTTGTTAATAACTAGTATCGGAGTAACGTTAGCTTCAAGTGCTTTTTTAAGAACAAATCTCGTTTGAGGCATTGTCCCTTCATAAGCATCCACAACAAGTAAAACACCATCAACCATGTTCATGATACGTTCTACTTCCCCACCGAAATCAGCATGTCCTGGTGTGTCCAAAATATTAATTCGGTAATCATTATAATTAATAGCTGTTGTTTTAGCTAAAATTGTAATTCCTCTTTCTCTTTCTAAATCATTAGAATCCATTGCTCTTTCTACAACTTGTTCATTGTCTCTAAATGTTTTTGAGGATTGTAATAATTTATCTACTAATGTAGTTTTCCCATGATCGACATGGGCAATAATTGCTATATTTTTGATATTCATAAAAATACTCCCTTTCGCCTTTGCAATTATATCAAAAATATATTGAAAAGTAAACTAAATATAAAAATTTTGTATTAATAAAGGCATAATATATGTATCATACACTGCCATAAGTAAACAAATACCCAAATTTACAGCTAAAACAATAAGGTATTTGTTAATCATTATTTTAAAATCAATTGTTTTTTTATTTAAAATACTATATATTAAAAAAGTTGAAAAACTAATTGCATAAACACTCAACACCAATAAGCTTATAATTGTGAGAATAGAACTTGGAAAAGCGTAAAACAAAGCAAACAAACTACCTTTAAATCCAAAAGAAATAAAAATTGATCCAATACTAAAACCAATTATAAAACATTTTACAAAAAACATCCCTATTATTATTGGAATCCCTATCACTGAAATACCTAGTAACCATATTCCTATGACATAAAGTAAAGTTGTTAATACATTGTTTTTAAGCGTTGTTAACTTATCTAGTTCATTACTTTCAACGATTTTTATAAAATCATTTAGATGTTGCCCGACTAATAATTTATCATTTTCACTCAAAACACTCGCCAAAACTATTCCCATAACTAATCCTACAATTATTAAAGTAATAAAAAATATGAGTATTCTCTTGTCAATTTTGATTTTTAATTTAAACTTGTCCAATATCTTTTTCATAAGTCACCTCAATTAAATTTATTAAGTTATAAAAAAAATATTCCATTTTTTAGAAATATCGTTTATAATTAATGTGAGGTGTATATTATGAAGAAACACGGAAGTAAAATTTTTGCTATCTTTTTACTAGTTATTATGGTAGCATCATTCGTTATGTCATTAATGATTTAAAACATCTAATAGATGTTTTTTTATTTAACAAAAAAAGCAATCAAAACGATTGCCTTTTACTAGTAACGATTAGCACTAGTAAAGTAAAATGGTGTCAAATTAATTGACAATTACATCATACCATAAATTTTATTTGTTGTCTAGTCATTTTCGACATTTTTCGTCATTTTATCACAATATTAACTAATTTACTAGGAATAACAATAACTTTTACCACTTCTTTATTTTCAATAAATTTAACAACATTATCAATATTTAATGCCAATTTTTCCATTTCTTCATTAGATGTTGTTGTAGAAACTTCTATTTTCCCTCTTACTTTACCATTAACTTGAACGACTAATTCATAAGTGTCTCTTGTTAATTTGTCCTCGTCATAAGTAGGCCAATTAGTCAATACAAGAGTTTCTTCAAATTTATTTACTTCATTAATTTCTTCTGTTATATGAGGCGCGATTGGATTTAATAGTTTAATCAAAACCTGTAAATCGGCACTTGTTATTGTTTCAAACTCATCTAATTTATTAACTAATATCATCAATGATGATACCGCGGTATTATATTTCATAGTATCTAAATCATTAGTTACTTTTTTTATTGTTTGATTAATTAATACTTCATCAGAGTATTTATTACCTTTAACTACTTTTTCTTGTAGTCTATATACTTTATCCAAGAACTTTTTACAACCTTTTAATCCATTAGTACTCCATGCTGCATCTTTTTCATAATCACCTATAAACATTTCATATGTTCTAACAGCATCGGCCCCAAATTCATTAATTATATCATCAGGATTAATTACATTCCCTTTTGATTTACTCATTTTTTCACCATTATCGCCTAATATCATACCATGTGATACTCTGACATTAAACGGTTCTTTGTTAGGAACTAATCCTATGTTGTATAAAAATTGATTCCAAAATCTTGCATACAACAAATGTCTAGTTGTATGTTCCATGCCACCGTTATACCAATCTACTTTGCCCCAGTATTTTAAAGATTCCTCAGAAGCAAAACATTTATCATTACTGCTATCAGTATATCTTAAATAATACCAACTAGATCCAGCCCAATTAGGCATAGTATCGGTTTCTCTTTTTGCATCCTTATTACATTTAGGACACTTACAATTAACAAACTCTTTAATATTAGCTAGTGAACTTTCACCATCTTCTGTCGGTTCATAATTAGCAATATCAGGTAGTTTGACCGGTAATTCTTCATACGGAACAGGAACCCAGCCACAATCCTCACAATAAATAAGTGGGATTGGTTCACCCCAAAATCTTTGTCTTGAAAAAATCCAGTCTTGTAATCTATAATTAACTTTTTCATTTCCCAAATTGTTTTTAATTAAATAGTCTATCATTTTCTTTATACTATCTTTTTTATTATCACTACCATTTAAGAAACCAGAATTAATCATTATACCATCACCTGTATAAGGTTCTTCTTCGCCTTCAATGACTTTTATAATATCAATATTAAACTTTTTAGCAAATTCATAATCTCTTTCATCATGAGCCGGTACTGCCATAATCGCCCCAGTTCCATAAGTCATCATAACATAATCGGCAATATATACAGGTATTTCTTTATTTGTAACAGGATTAATAGCATTGATTCCATCTAATAAGACTCCTGTTTTTTCTTTAACTAATTCTACTCTTTCGAATTCTGTTTTAGATTTAGCTTCTTCTTGATATTTTTTCACTTCTTCTATATTTATAATTTTATCTCTTAGGGTATTAATTATTGGATGTTCTGGCGCAACAACCATAAAGGTAGCCCCAAATAAAGTATCTGGTCTAGTCGTGAAAACAGTTAGTTCTTCTTCTAAAATTTTAAATTTAACTTCCGCACCTAGTGATTTACCAATCCAGTTAATTTGTCCTAATTTTACTCTATCTGCAAAATTTGTGTCTTCTAATCCATTTAATAAATCCTCAGCATAATCGCTCATTTTTAACATCCATTGTTCTTTTTCTTTTTGGATAACTTTGTTACCACATCTTTCACATACACCACCTGATGAATCCTCATTAGATAACCCAGTTTTACAAACAGGACACCAATTTATATCTTTTTTATCTTTATAAGCTAAACCGTGTTCATAAAATTTTAAAAACTGCCACTGTGTCCATTTATAGTATTCTGGATCAGTGGTTGAAAACTCCCTTGACCAATCAAAAGAAATGCCTATGTCTAAAATTTGTTTTTTATAAGTTGCAATGTTTTCAACAACAGCTTGTTTAGGATGAATTTTGTTTTTTATTGCATATTGTTCAGCAGGCGCACCAAAAGCATCCCATCCCATAGGAAACAAAACGTTATAACCTTCCATTCTCTTTTTTCTAGCAACTGCATCTAAGGCAGTATAACTTCTAATATGGCCTACGTGTAAACCAGAACCAGAAGGATAAGGAAATTCAACTAAAATATAGTGTTTTTCTTTCTCACTATCATTTAAAGCATGAAAAAATTTATTATCTTCCCAATACTTTTGCCATTTTTTTTCTATACTTTTAAAATCATACATTTTTATCTCTCCTTTTTAACACTTTACCATAAAGACTATATACTAATATTATTAATGTAATTACAGCTACAAATCCTACTATTAATTGCAAAATCAAACTATCAAATATACAAGATATTGTAAAAGAAGTTGCGATTACTAATGAATTCAATAATGATATTTCATTTATAAATTTTTTCATATTAATATTTTTCTTATTTAATTTATATTTATTAATAAAATACAGCAATTGATTACTATTTCTAAATTCATCATACTTTTTCTTTTGTAACACAACTGTTATTAAATAAAATAAATAAACTAATATAAAACCTAATATAAAATAAACTAGATATTCCATATTCACACCTCATAATAAATTATAATATAAATTTATAAATAATACAAGAAAAACGCTAATTAAGCGTTTTAAAAATTAATGTATAACAGTCCTTGTACCACCAGTCCATTTATCTCCGCCAGTTTTCACACCGGCAACTCCAAATGCACCGCCAGAATTATTTTGATAATATGCTCTACCATTATATAATAAATTGCTAGTTGCATTTATAGGATATTCTAAAATACTGACAGTTCCATTATACCATTTAGTTGTTTCCAAAAAAGCATAACCTAAACATGAACTACCATTACAACTATAACCGTTAGTAATATCACCTGTAATAGTATCATAATACTCACTAGGTGGCAGGGTTGTGAACCCTGTATTAGTAGTAATACTATCATATATTGTCATACTAAATGCGGCTCTATTACCATTCATATAAAATACTCCATATAAATTTTTAGTTGTTGAATAAGATATTTCATTCTTCCAGCCTGAATTTGATGAGAAATAATATTTTACAGCTGTATCTCCTATAATACCGTACTGAGAATGAGTTAAGTATAAAACCGAACTCCAATCAGCGGTTTTAAGAAGTCTTGATACGCCTTTAAAACCAGTATACGGATTCTCTTCTGGATATGTAATAGTTCCTGTTGCTTGATCAAATGTTGCACCTGATATTAGTAAAACAGAATTAAAATAACCAGCCAAATTTGAACCCGCCATAATTTGATTAATAGGGTTTACAGTTCCGCTACCAGTACTTTCAAATTTACCATACCAAATTCCGTCTAATTCTTCTTTTCCAAATGTAAAGGCTGGATGAGTTAACATTTCTCCGATATTAGACCCTTTTGATTTAGGGTCATTTTTGTCTTCGAAAGTTATATTAATAGTTTGTTCTTCCCCATTATCATTAGTATTATCAGTATCGAATATTTCATAACGATATCTCGGAATCCAAACAAAATATCCTAATATATCACTTTCAGTAATTACTGTCCCAGCTTCTGCTTTAATATATTTTTCTCTGACACTTTCTTTAACTAAAACTGCATTGGCCCATTCTTTGTTTTCGTAATCATACCACTCGCTATATTTATCAACTGTAACAGTTTGTTTAGAAGCATTAAAATCAATTGGAATTAACCCTTCATTCAGTTTGGGATAAGCACCGTTTAATAGCTCTTGCTTATAACCTTCGTATACTTCTTCAACCACTGGTTCTTCATATTTCGGCGCACAATCTTCTGGATTATCAACTTCATGGGTCGATATTTCATCTTCTAATTCTGTTTTTTCATAACATAACCCGTTTATATAAACCGATATAGCAATTTTACCGTCAGCCGTTATGAATACTTTACCATTTGGTGGCTTTTGGTTACTTGTGATGATTTGACTATATACATCTTTATCAATAAAATTATCAGTATTATTATCTATTATTGAAGTTGTATACAAGTATTCCGCACCATTTAGTAACAAATATGCCTGCGACATATCTGCTGATTTTTCTGCTTCATCTATCACCTCTAAAATTATTGGAGTGGCTATTAATGCGACTATCGCCAAAATTATAATAACTGCTAATAATTCAATTAGAGTAAATGCTTTCATAAATCACCTCATATTTTTTTTAGTTCTTCATATCTTTCAATCGCTTTATTTTTATTATCTTCTAATATATCAAAGCTATTGTCACTTGTTTTAGTTAAAATTTTATATCTATTTTGAGAAAGTAAAAAATCATTATATAAGTCAAAATTAGGTTTACTATCTAAGGTAAATCCTGTTTCAGGATTTCTTCTAAATAAATTAAAGTATCCGCATTCAACAGCTTTCTTAGCTGATTCAATACTATTACTCATACCCCCTTCGATTCCATGTGAAATACAAGGTGAATATGCAATAACTAAGGCTGGTCCATTATATGCGTTAGCTTCTTTTAAGGTTTTTATTAAGTGCATTGGGTTAGATGTTGATACATGTGCAATATAAGCATGTTTATAAGCCATCATCATTAAACCTAAATCTTTTTTATAGGTTTGTTTCCCACCACTTGCAAATAGTGCGGTTGCTCCTAATGGGGTTGCTTTTGAAGCTTGTCCTCCGGTATTAGAATAAACTTGTGTATCTAAAACTAATATTTTCATATTTTCATTATTTGATAGCACATGATCTACACCACTAAAACCAATATCATAAGCCCAACCATCGCCACCTATACACCAAAAACTTTTAGCAACAACGTCATCTTTTATCTCTTTTAGTTGTTCATATTTATTACTGATTTCTATGGTATAGTTATAGTCATTGATGTTAGCAACATATTCATTTGCAACATTTTTATCAATATCTGTTAAAATATCAATAACTTTTCTTTTTTTACTTTTATCCGCTATTAACATTCCATACCCATATTCAGCATTATCTTCAAATAAAGATGAAGACCATGGAACACTATACGGTGAGGACGGTGCGGAACCACCATATATAGATGAACAACCAGTCGCATTAGCGATAACTAAATTATCAAATAATTGAGTTAGTAATTTAATGTATGGAGTTTCTCCACATCCCGCACAAGCACCTGAAAATTCAAATTTTGGTTGTTTAAATCCTATATTTTTAACATTAGATAAATTTTCTTCCTTACAACTTATAGTTTCATTTAAATAATTAAATATACTTTGTTCATTTTCATTGTTTTTATAATCATCAAATATTAAAGCCTTATCTTTAACTGGACAAGATTTAATACATAAACCACAGCCTGTACAATCATCAACTGAAACACCAACAACAAAGTTATCTATACATCTTTCTTGTACATTTAAAGGTGATTTTTTATACTCTTCATCTGATAAGTTATAAGCTCTAATAACAGCATGTGGACATACAAATGAACACATATTACATTTAATACATTTTTCACTTAACCATTTAGGAACAGTTGCTGTTATTTTTCTTTTTTCATCTTTGGTTGTAGAAGCATTAAATGTTCCATCTTTCATATTTAAAAAACTAGATACAGGTAATTCATCACCAGTTCTATTTCTTAAACTTTCATAAACATCTAATGAATTAATATTATGAGTTTCTTTAACATCATCATTAATAGTTATTTCTATAATAGAAGCATCAACTTCTTTAATAGCATTAATATTAGCTTCTACTACATTAGTTCCTTTTAAATTAAATTGTTTTTCTATTGCTTCTGTTAATTTATTTTTAGCTATATCATAATCCATAATATTGCTTAATTTTAAAATAACTGTTTCCATAATCATACTAATTTTATTTTTAATTCCATTATTTAAAGCAATTTTAAAAGCGTCAATAATATAAAATTTTACATTTCTATTTTTAATAATCCCTTTGTTATAATCGCTTAAATTAGTTAATAATTGTTCTTCCGTCCATGTTGTATTTAAAATTAATATAGAGTTTTCTTTAATATCTTTTAAACAATCAAAACTATCTAAATAACTATCTTTTGTTATAACAACTAATGAGGGTTCTTCAACATAATAAGTTGAATTAATAATGTTATCTGAAAATCTTAAATGACATTTTGTTACTCCACCTGATTTTTTAGAATCATATTGAAAATAGCCTTGAACATATTTATCAGTATTATTACCAACTAATTTTAATAACGATTTTGAAGCACTGACCATTCCATCTGAGCCATACCCATAAACAGCCATCTCATAGTTTTTATTTATTTTAAATTCTTTGTATTCTAAACTTAAATTAGTTACATCATCATTAATTCCTATTGTAAAATTATCCTTAGGATTATCTAACATATCATAAACGGCTTTAATAGAAGCTGGATTAGTGTTTTTAGAAGATAGTCCGTATCTACCTCCAACTACTTTTATATTTGCATCTTTTAATATATTTACAACATCTAAATATAAAGGTTCTCTTGAACCAAATTCTTTTGTTCTATCTAAAACAGCTATTTTATTAACTGTTTTCGGTAATACATTTAAGAAATATTTAAAACTAAACGGTCTATATAAATGGACTTCAATTAATCCAACATCACCTAAGTCAGAGACTACCTCTTTAATCGTTTCGCAAACAGATCCCATAGCAACAATTACTTTTTCAGCATTCTTATTACCGTAATAATTAAAAGGTTTATAATCAGTGTTGTTGATTTTATTAATTTTTTCCATATACTCATTAACTAAATCAGGAATTTTATCATAATTTTCATTTCTAACTTCTGTTGCTTGAAAATATATATCATCATTTTGACAAGTCCCACTTGTTTTAGGAACATTTATATTTAAACATCTATTTTTATACTCTTTTAATTTTTCATAATTAATTAAACTTTTAACGTCTTCTTCTTCTAAAATATCTACTTTGTTTAATTCATGACTAGTTCTAAAACCATCAAAAAAATTTAAAAACGGTAAACTAGATTCAATAGCTACTAAATGTGATATAGCAGTCATATAAGTAACATCCGCCACACTAGATGAAGCTATAAAATTAAAGCCTGTCATTCTAGCTGCATATATATCTTGATGATCACCTAAAATACTTAGTGCGTGAGTTGATAAACTTCTAGCCGCGACATTCATCACACAAGGTAACATCTCACCTGCTATTTTATACATATTAGGTAGCATTAATAACAATCCTTGACTAGCAGTATAAGTTGAAGTTAAACTCCCCATTTTAAGCATACCATGCACTAAACCAGCTGCCCCAGCTTCGCTTTGCATCTCAACTACTTCTACTTTATTGCCAAAAATATTTTTTTTATTAATACTACTAAATTTATCTGTTAATTCAGCCATCGGACTTGATGGAGTTATAGGATAAATTCCTGCTGTTTCTGTGAACATATATGAAGTATTCGCACATACCTCATTACCATCCATAATTACTTTTTTCATTTTAATCACCTTATTTATTGTACCATATATTTGTTAAATTTGATACTTAACTTAATAAATGTTATAATAAATTACCAAGGAGGAGCTATGATAAAAAATTTAAAAATAAATTTAATTACATTATCTTTAACTAGTATTTTATTATTACCAGGGTGTTCGAATGATACTACTAATACCCAACCGGTAGAAGTAGAACTTACAAATGAAGAAGAAGTTTTATTAACTTTAAGTAATTTAGAAAATGAAGTGATTACTAATTTAAAAGGTGATTTTGAATTTAAAGAAACAGCTAAAAATCACTTTATTACATTAATAGATTTTATCTTTTACGGAACAACAATAAACGGTATTACCTTTGATGAATTAAGTGAAGAAAGTAAAAAACAAGTATTAGAAATAGCTAACAATATTGATAATTCTATTATTAATTATTTTCCAAATTATAAAGAAGAATTTAATCACTTAGGAAAAGATATGCTTAATACAGCTACCGATTTGATAGAACAAGGAGTATCTGATATTAAAAACTTTTCACAAGAAAATTTAAACCCTGATACTTATAACAATATTGTAGAAACAAAAGATGAAATTATAAATACAGCCAATGACCTTGTTAATGATGGTGAGGTTTTATTAGATGAAGGTAAAGAATACATAAAAGAATGGTATTCTGATCTTAAAAATTAAGGAGTTTAAATGGAAGAAAATATAAAAAATAATATTTGGTTAATAATTAAAAATATTTTAAAATGGATAACTAGTCCAATATGGTTTCCTTGGAAAATACTATTTGTTAGAAAAGAAACCAAAAAATTCGAAAGTGTTAATACTCCAACTAAAATATTCAGAATTTTAAGAAGCCCTATTACAATTCCCTTAAAGTTTATATTATATTTAGTTATTATAATTTTAGAAATATCTTTAATTTATCAAATTAAAAACTTTGCTATCGCACCTTTTGTTAGAAATGATGTAAAAGATTATTACATAACTAATAATAATTTAGAATATGAAACGATGTTTAATATAGTTGATGATCAAAATATAGTTACTAAAAATAATTTTTATACCGTCATGGATTCTACATTAATAAAAAGAGTCATCTCTGAAATACCAGAAGATGCTCTATCAAATTTAATAACTACATTCAATAATGATTTAAAATTTCAAGAAGCGATTTTACATAATATTGAAAATATAAATACGGTAATACCTAATATAATTAAATCAAATGTTGAATATAACGAAAATTTAGAAGCCTTATTATACTTACCTGCCCTTGCCGATACATCATTAATATTAGATACTGCTAATACTGTTTTTGAATTAGCAACTACCAATATTGATGAACCCATATTTAGTTATATTGATGTTAAAATGACTAACAAAGCTATTACTTTATTAAAAGTATACCACAGCAATAATTATGATTTCACATGGTGTATGGAAGAAAATATGATGATAGATGAACAAGGAAACTGTGTTCAAACAAACTAAAAACTTACGATTTCGTAAGTTTTATTTTGCCATCCATACTCCATGTTTTAACACCAGTAATCTCTACTTCAACAATACTACCAATATTACTAGCATCAGCTTCAACATTAACTAATTTCATAGTTTCAGTATAACCCTTTAATTTATCGTTTTTAGAAGAAGTACTTTCTAATAAAACTTTAACAGTTTTACCTAAATACTTATCATTATTTTCCTTAGAATATTTATTTATCAATTCATTTAGTTTATATAACCTATTGTTTTTTTCATCTAAACTAACATTATCTTCCATCTTACTAGCAGGTGTTCCTTCTCGTGGTGAGAATATAAATGTAAATGCTGAATCAAATTTACAAGTATTAACAACATCTAACGTATCATTAAAATCATCAACATCCTCACCTGGGAATCCAACTATAATATCAGTAGTTATCGAACAATTAGGAATATTTTTTTTAAGTTTATTATATAACTCTAAATAAGATTCCTTTGTATATCTTCTTCCCATTAAATCTAATACCTTATTACTACCAGATTGTAAAGGTAAATGAATATAAGGCATAACATTATCATATTTTTTAATTACATCAATCATATCATCTGAAAAATCCCAAGGATGAGATGTAACAAATCTAATTCTATCAATATTTGTTTTAGCAACATCTTCAAGTAAATTAGCCATTGTATAATTAATATCTAAATCCTTACCATAAGCATTAACATTTTGACCTAATAATGTAACTTCTTTATAACCCTCTTTAACTAAATTTTCTACTTCTTTTACAATATGTACTGATGCCCTACTCCTTTGCTTTCCTCTTGTATAAGGAACAATACAATAAGCACAAAATTTATCACACCCATACATAATATTAACCCAAGCTTTATATTCACTATCTCTTTTAACAGGAATATCTTCAACAATATCACCCTCACAAGATAAAACTTCAATCGTCTGTTTTTTATCATTATAAGCTTTTTCTAATATACTAGGTAAATTATTTATATTATGAGTTCCAAAAACTATATCTAACCACTTATATTTATCAACTATCTTATCAACAACATTTTCTTCCTGAGCCATACATCCACACATAGCAACCATAACCTCTTTTTTAGTTCTTAAATGTTTAATATGACCTAATAATCCAAAAACCTTATCATGGACATTTTCTCTAATCGCACAAGTATTAAGTAAAATCAAATCAGATTCTTCCATCTCTAATACTTCACTAAAACCCATTTTTTCTAAAATAGCCTTAATATTTTCTGTATCGTGTTCATTCATTTGACAGCCATAAGTTTTAATAAAATACTTTTTATTAACGCCTAATACCTTTTGATCATCACTTATATTATCCATAAAAATAGTATCAACTTTATCTTTACTTCTTATTCTCGCTTCTTTAATTGACGGTTTTTTCATAAATCACTTCCCTTAAATATATTAACACATTTATAAAAAAAAAGAAACTAATTTAGTTTCTATATTTAAACAATAATCTAAACACAAGGTTTTAAATCATCACATAATATTTTCTTAGCATTTACTCCACTTAATGCGCTGGTTTTACCTTCAAATACAACTAAATCTAGTATTAGTGAGCCAGACATAAAATCAGGATCGATTGTTTCAACAGAAGCTGGAATTACGAGCGTTTTTAATTCATTACTATAATTAGAAATTATACCCGCTGGTAATGTTTTGACGCCATCTTCAATCACCAGTTTATCAACAGATATAGTTGAAAAGGCACCAGAAGATATTGAAGTAATACTGGCTGGAATATACACATATGACAGTTTTGATGCTGCAAAAGCTTGATCATCTATTGTTTCAAGATTGTCACTCCATTTAATTCTAGAAAGAATATTACCTAAAAAAGAGCGATTACCTATATCAGTTACAGAATCATTTAAAATCAACGTTTCAATGAAATTTCCTTCAAACGCACCATCCATTATTGAAGTTGTCTTATCTCCAATAACAACAGTAGTTAAAGGTCCCATGGTGCTTGATGAGTCAAAGTTGTCGGCGTCTTTTAATTCTAAGTACTTAATATTATTATATGTAAACACAGAGTTAGTGGTTATAACATTTTCACCTTTAATTACTAACTTTTCTAGTTTGTTAAATGAAAATGAAGAACTTCCAATTGATGTAACACTCTCTGGAAAAATTAATTCAGTGATCAAGTTGTTTCGAAAAGTATACATACCAATTGTTATAAGTTTGTCACCAATCACAAGAGTTTTAATGTCATTATTTTCAAAAGAAGACCTTCCAATCGTTATTAATTCTGCTGGTAATTTTACATTCATTAGTTTATTATTTTGAAAAGCAGTATTTTCAATTTCCGTTATATTATCCCCGAAGATAACTTGCTTTAATTGGTTATTTTGAAATGCATTATACTCTATTTTAGTAACACTATCAGGAATATCAATATATTTTAAGTTAGCATTTTGAAACAGTGAATATTTGATTTCAGTCAAATTATTAGATAATTTCGCATAACCTACTTTTGAACCATTAAATGAAGACGCTCCCATAGTTACTAAACTATCTGGTAACACAATTGATCGTATAGGTACATTGTAAAAAGCTTGATACCCCATACTCACTACACCATTTGGTATAACTATACTAGTTAATAAATCACCGTAAAAAGCACTATCTCCAATTACTGTAACTGGCTTCCCATCGATAGTTGGAGGAATTATAACATTATCCCACCCACAACCTTCTGTTGTGTTTTT
>CAYJPP010000011.1:0-30722 GCA_964372175.1 uncultured Muribaculaceae bacterium | reverse complement strand
AATATGGTTCATCTAGTTATTATAAATATATGAGTATGAGTAGGTACTGGATTACTAATTCATTAATACCAACTTATATTACAAAAAAAAGAACTCAAAAATATATTCAAACATGGCATGGCACACCATTGAAAAAACTTAGATGCGATATTGAATTTGATAGTAATTTATTCAGAAATAAAAGGGGTATTAAAAGAAGAAATAATAAAGATGTTAAACGAATGGATTATTTTTTATCGCCTAGTAAGTTTTCAACTGAGAAATTCACATCTGCTTTTAATTTAAAAAAATTAAAAAAAGAAAATATTATTATTGAAAAAGGTTATCCTAGAAATGAAAGTTTATTTACTATGAATAAACAAGATGAAATGAATATAAAAAATAAACTAGGTATTGATAAAGATAAAAAAGTTATTTTATATGCTCCAACATATAGAGATAATCAACACGAAATGAAATTAGGCTATGTATATAATTTAAATATTGATTTTGATTTATTAAATAAAGAACTAAGTAATGACTATGTTATTTTATTTAAAACACATTACTTTGTTCAAAATAGTTTTGATTTTAAAAAGCATGATGGTTTCATTGTAGATGTTACTGATTATGAGGAGATAAATGATTTATATTTCATTAGTGACATCCTGTTAACCGATTATTCGAGTGTGTTTTTTGATTATTCAAACTTGAAAAGAAAAATGTTATTTTATATGTATGATTTAGATGAATATAAAAATGAATTAAGAGGTTTTTACATTGATATTGATACATTACCAGGACCTATTTCAACAACGGAAGAACAGTTGTTAAATGATATAAAAAGTTTAGATTCATATTGGGATAATTACCAAGATAAATATGAACAATTTATAAAAAAATATGTGTACTTAGATAATAAAGATGTGTCAAAAAAAGTAATCGACATTATCTTTAAAAGGAGTGAGTAATATGAGAGTAGTATTAACTTATGGGACATTTGATTTATTGCATTATGGCCATGTCAATCTTTTAGAGAGAGCTAAGAAAAATGGTGATTATTTAATAGTTGGTTTATCAACTGATGATTTTAATAGAGTAAAAGGTAAATGTCATTATCAAGGATATAATGAGCGAAAAGCAATGTTAAAATCAATAAAATTTATTGATAAAATAATTCCAGAAAAAGAATGGGATCAAAAAATAAAAGATATTAAAAAATATAAAGTAGATGTTATTGTTATGGGGGATGACTGGAAAGGTGATCCAAGGTTTGAAGAATTAAAATCTCATTGTAAAGTTGAATATATTAAACGTACAGAGTTAATTTCTTCTTCAAAAATAAAATCATGTATATTAAATTTTAGATAGGGGGGATATGTGTGATAAAAGCGATTAAAAGTATAATTAAATATTGGGAATATATTACTTATGCAACCAAATTAAAAGTTAAAAGTGAAGTTATAAATTCTTCATTAGGCTTTTTATGGTTAATACTCGAACCATTTTGTTTTATGTTAATTTATATGTATATAGCAACAGTTGTCTTTAAAACAGAAATAGAATATTTTCCTTTATTTGTATGTGTTGGTATGATTATATGGAACTTTTTTAGTAAAAGTATTAATACAAGTACCAAAGTATTAACGTCTAACAAAGATATTATATCAAAAATATATGTTCCTAAAATATTGTTGTTATTAATTGTTATATTTCAAAATATAGTTAAATTACTAATATCATTTGCCTTAGTAATTGGATTACTAATATATTTTCAAGTCCCATTTCAACTTAATATGTTTAGTATATTTTTAGTATTATTAGTTTTATTTATATTCACAACCGGAGTGGCAGCTATTTTGATGCATTTTGGTGTGTTTATGACAGATCTTAATTATATAGTTAGTATATTTTTAAAATTTTTATTTTATTTAACAGGTGTTTTTTATGTTGTATCAACAATGGTCCCACCGCCTTATAATGAAATAATTAGTATATATAATCCATTAGCGTTTTTTATAATCGAAATTAGAAATGTATTATTATATAATCAAAGTCTTAACTATTATGTCCTTGCAAGTTGGGCTGGGGTAGCAATTTTTCTTAATTTTATTGGAACACTATTGATAAATAAATATGAAAATACTTATGTGAAGGTGATGAAATAATGGCGTATGATATAAAAAAAGCATTAACTGTTAAAAATTTAAATATAAGTTATAAAGAAATGAAAAGATTTAGAATAAAAAAATTAAAAAAAGATAACTTAAAAAAATCTAAAAAATTTCAAGCAATTAAAAATGTAAGTTTTGATGTTTATCAAGGGGAAGTGTTAGGTATAATAGGTAAAAACGGAAGTGGGAAAACAACATTATTAAAATCAATTGCTAAAATATTTTCACCTGATTCCGGAACTATAAAACTATATGGAAATAGTGTTTCATTACTTAGTTTAGGTACAGGTTTTCAAAAGCAACTATCAGGCTATGAGAATATTATTTTATCAGGTTTATTAATGGGTTTTACTAAAAAACAAATTAAAAGTAAAATTAATGAAATCATAGAATTTTCTGAGTTAGGGGATTTTGTTTATAAACCAGTTAAAACCTATTCAAGTGGAATGTTTTCAAAATTGGCATTTGCCATAACAGTTATTTTAGAAACTGATATTATGTTAATAGATGAAATATTTAGTGTTGGAGACGCTAATTTTAGAAAAAAAAGTTTTGATAAAATTAAAGAATTAATTAACGCTAGACATCGAACAGTTGTTATAGTATCACATAATTCTTCAACTCTAAGATTTTTATGTGATAGAGTAGTTTGGTTAGATAATGGAGAAGTAAAAAAAACAGGGGATACAAAAGAAATATTAGCTTTATATGAAGAAAGTATAAATTAGGAGGTGAGTTATGGTAATAAATACAATTAAAGAAAAAGAATTTGGTGAAGATATATTTGATACAACTTATTTGTTGAGGGTTGAAAACGGGCATATTTATTTGTTTGTTAATATTAAAAAGAAAGCAGATATTGAAATAGAATATCGATTATATGATAAAAATAAATTAATTCAAAAATCAGATTTTACTAAAAATAAAAAAATAAGAATGAAAATTCCTAAATTTGGGAATTTAAGAGCACGAATTACTCTTAAAGAAGTGAATACTACTAATGAATATGTGATTGTAACCCCTTATGTTATTTATAATGCAGAAACAGCTATAACATATGTTAATCCGAATACTGTAACGTTCATACCAGGAACTAAAATGATTTCAGAATTAATAAAAAAAGAAAATCAAAAAAAAGTAGATTTGTTTAATACAATTGAAAAAATAAATGCCATTTTGGCATTTGAATATAGTTTTTTACAATATTTTGAAAGTAAGGGCATATCTAATGTTTCTTTATATAGTGATGAGGATGATGCTGTATTAGCTAAATTACTATGGATGAATATTTCTTCGCAGAAAAAAGATGGTATTAAGCATTTATTAGCTATTACGCCTTTTGTTCATACCTTAACAATACCTAGAAAAATTTCTATGATATTTAGAAAAACATCAACTGAGGGATTAGTTAATGAAGAAGATACGATAATTATTTGTAAAACTAAAAGAGATTTAAAAGAAATTGGCATTTTACGTAAAAAAACAGGCGCTAATGTCTTACATATAATTGATTTAATTAATGAAATTTTAAAATATAATTATATAATAAAACCACATGAAAAAATTCAATTAAATAACAATATTAAAGTAGTAACTTGTACTTTACCAAACTTGTATAAAGTATTAGAAAAATCAGTTTATGAACAAGAAATACTTGATGATAAAATTTTATTAAAAGATGTAAGGAAAAATGAATATTCAACTAGTACACTTATCCCACAATCTTTAAAAAGATTTGATGAAAGCTTAGAATATAATAAAGAAGTTATTGGAAATTATTTTTTTACTAATGATAAAGGTGCTAAGGATTATAAAAGCCATTATTTAAACGTTGTTAATGGTTACAGAGTAACGATAAATCAACCGAAAAAATATAAAAATACGATTTATATATTAGGTAATAGTGTAACTTTTGGAATTGGAACTGATGATTCTAATACTATTGCTAGTATATTACAAGAAAAATTTAATTCAGTCAACAACAATTATTGTGTTTTAAACTGTGCGAGTTATGTTGAAGATAATTATCAATTAGATTTACTTAATAGGCTAAAATTCAAAACAGGTGATATAGTGATATCATTATTGCACGCTGATAAAATCGAAAATGAAAATTATATATATCATAATTTACAGCAATATTTTGAAAAACCTCATGATATGGGAGAAGTTTTTATTGATCCAAAACACATCAATAAAATAGGGAATGAAAAAATAGCTGATGTTTTATTTGATATATTAAATGAGGAAACTAAATAGTTTCTTTTTTTTAATTGACTTTTTAGTGTAAACAACTTATAATTTATATATGAACGGAGGTAAATATGAAAAATATATTAATAGGTGGTGCTTGGCCGTATGCTAATTATTACGCTCATATTGGACATCTAGCAGGATTATTATCAGGCGATATAATCGCTAGATATCATAGATTAATTGGAAATAATGTTATTTATGTATCGGGAAGTGATTGCCACGGTACGCCAATAACAGGAAGAGCAAGAACAGAAGGAATTACACCTAATGAAGTAGCTAATAAATTTCATGAAGGATTTATTAATACATTTAATTCTTTGGACTTTTCATATGATAATTATTCAGCTACAATGTTTGAAGAACATAAAAGTCAAGTTAAAGAATATTTTAAAATCATATTAGAAAATGGATATATATATGAAAAAGAAGAAGAAGAAGATTATTGTTTAGAATGTAAGCAATTTTTAGCTGATAGAGATTTAATAGGAACATGTCCTCATTGTCATAAAGAAGCAATGGGAGAGCAATGTGATCACTGTTTAAGTAACATTGATCCATCATTATTAAAAGATAAAAAATGTAAAATATGTGGTTCTAAAACCATAACTAAAATGAATAAACACTTATATTTTAAATTATCAGCTTTTCAAGAAGTTTTAGAAAAATTAGTAAATTCTAGTAATTGGCGTAAAAATGCTATTAATGAATCATTAAAGTATTTAAAAATCGGAGTTATCGATAGAGCTGCTACTAGACAACTTGATTGGGGTGTTGAAGTTCCAGTTGAAGGTTATGATGATAAAAGAATATATGTATGGATAGAAGCAGTTTTAGGTTATTTAACAACTTCTATTAAAGTTTTAAATGAACGAAATATGAATGTAGATGAGTTTTTTAAAAACCATACATCATATTATATTCATGGTAAAGACAACATAATATTTCACACAATTATCTTTCCGGCTTTATTAGATGCTATAAACAAAGATTATTGTAAGCCAACTCATATAATTTCATCAGAGTATGTTAATATGAACGATGAAAAAATGAGTAAATCAAAAGGTAATTTAATTACAATTGATGAACTAGTTAAAATGTATAATAAAGATACAATTAGATTTTATTTTATAAATAATGGACCTGAGAAAAAAGATTCTAATTTTTCACACACTGATTTAGTTAATTTTCATAACAAATTTTTAGTAGGTGTGATTGGTAATTTTGTTAATAGAAATTTATCATTTATTAATAAAAAATTTGATGGAATTATTAAAGAAGGCATTGTAGATAATGATATAATAACCAAAACAAAAGAAGTATTTAAAGAAGTATCTAATTTAATAGAACTAGGTGAACTAAGATCAGCGACAGATATGATTTTAGAGTATGCCTCATTAGGGAATAAATACTATGATGAAAATCAACCATGGATAAAAGCAAAGGAAAATATAACAGAGTTTAACAATATAACTTATACATGTGTTTATATTATGCATAACTTAGCTAATTTATTATTACCATTTATGCCAACAACAGCTTATAAGATAAAAAATATGTTAGGTATAACAGTTGATATTTTTGATGAAACTTCTATTTCAGTTAAAGGTGATATAAAATTAAATGAAATAGAATTATTGTTTAATAGAATTGAGAATGAGTAATCATTCTTTTTATATTGATAATAAATAATTAATGTGCTAAAATAATATTAAGAGTAGGAGAGTATTATGAAAAAAGGATTTACTTTAATTGAATTATTAGCGGTTATAATAATTTTAGCAATAGTTGCTTTAATAGCAACACCAATAATTTTAGATGTGATAGATGAAGCGCAAGAATCTGCTAACCTTTCACAAGCTTATTTATTATTAGATGGAGCAGAACAATTATATGCCAATAGCTTTTTAAATAATGGTGCTGGTTTAGAATTTTCTGATACGAAAGAAAATAATGTTTATGGTTCACTTGCAACAACAGGTGAAAAACCACCAACAGGTGATTTATTTATTAAATCTAACGGTGATATCAAAATGGAAGTTATTATTGATGGAACCTGTTATAAAAAAGATTATAATGATCAAGAAATAACTAAATGTGATAGTACAGGAGACGGAAATAATTCAGGTGATAATGGCAATAGTTCAAATTACAAACCTAGTATTGCATCGATTATAAATTTGGATATTTTTGATGCAACAAGATGGTATAATTCTAGTGAGAATATAGAAATAAAAAATTATAATTACGATTATAAATATTGTTTAAGTGATTCTTTTTGTGAACCTGATTTAACTGAAAGTTCACCTATTAGTGCAGCCGGGAATCACGGCAAATATTTATGTGTGGATTTATATTCTGATAATAGAGTAATCGCTACTGATTGTGGGGCGATATTAGTAGATGATTTTACTCCAGTAATTACAGTAAGCGATAATTTATCAATAATGGAAGGACAAAGCAAACATGTTTCTACGTTTTATACTGCTACATTTGGGAAAAGCAGAGGAGCAGTGTCATGCAATATCGAAGAGACTTCAATATTAATAAAAGGTGATAATAAAATAACGTGTATTGCTAGATCAGAATCAAATTTAGAAACAACCGTCGACTTTAATATAAATGTAACTGATTTAGTTCCTACACCAGAAAATTGCTTTGTAAAGAGTAGTACAACTCTAGTAAAATATAGTTGCCAATCAACGGATATTGTTATCCCAGATACATTAGGAATAACTAGTATTTCATTTCAATATTTACCGAGTGATAGTTTTAAGTTCACTAGTGTTGTTATTCCAGAAGGTGTAACTACAATCAATTCTGAGGCTTTTTATCAACATAGCCTATCAAGCATTATATTACCGGATAGTATAACAACTATTTCTTCTTTGGCATTTCAAGGTAATGACTTAAAATATGTCAAATTCGGAACAGGTTTAAAAACTATTTCTAACTCTGCTTTTACATCAAATAAATTGACGTCAATTATTTTACCGGATTCAGTTACAACAATTGGAACTTCTGCGTTTGGAAATAATGAATTATCTGCTGTTAAATTTCCTGATAACGTTGAATTTACTATTATTAGACAGGCGACGTTTGCTCAAAATAAATTAAAAGCAATTAATATTCCATCAAGCGTTACTGAAATAGAAAAAGGAGCATTTACAAATAACGAGATAAGTACTTTGGGTATTCATAATAATGTTACAATTATTGGATTTGATGCATTCGGCGACAATAAGGTTAAAGAATTAACCCTCGGATCTAGATTTTCAGCATTACCACCAGGTATTGACATAAATACTATTGAAGTTATGATATTGACCGGAAGAACTGAAAGTAATAATCCGTTTAGTAGTAACACTGATATTGATTTTGTATTCCCAAACTAACAAGCGAAAGAAGATTACTCAATGTCTTTTTTATTAGGTTACAAGGATTAAAAAACGCTATATTTTTTCACCAAGAGAAAGGCAGTTTGGTTTTGTATGAACAATGAATATGAAAATAATTTATTTAAAACAGTTAATATAATAGGTGGGGTTGATGAAGTTGGAAGAGGCCCTTTAATAGGACCTGTTGTAACGGCTTGTGTTGTTTTAGGTAAAGACTTTAAATTAGAGGGGTTGACTGACTCAAAAAAACTAAGTGAAAAAAAACGAGATTTATTTTATGAGTATATAATTAATAATTGTTTAGCGTATGATATTGATTATGCTTATCCTGATGAGATAGATGAATATAATATATATCAGGCTACTAAGCGTTCAATGATAAGGGTAATTGATAAGGTAAATAAAAAAATTAAATTAGATCATGTATTAATTGATGCAATGCCGTTGGATATTGAAATAGAAACTACTTCTATAATTAAGGGTGATTTAAAGAGTTATACGATAGCTGCTGCTTCTGTTATTGCTAAGGTTACTCGTGATAAGCTAATGTATGAATTAGATTTAAAATATCCTTTATATGGTTTTAAAAATCATAAAGGATATCCCACAAAAAAACATATTGATGCGATTAATCAATATGGTTTAATTGAAGGATATAGAAAATCATTTAGCCCTGTTAAAGAGTTAACTAAATAAGTTTAACTCTTTTATTAACTCTTTATTTCCATTATTTTTTAAACATTCTTTTAAGGTGTCTTTACTAGTAAGGTCATCATAATAAATTAAATGAGAATTAAATAGTTCTATAATTTCTGTAAAAAATTTAGTATCTGTTTTAAATGATAAAATAAGTGTATCAGTAGGTGTGTTTTCAATAAATTCTACTAATTGTTTTGCTTCTTCGCTGCCATGGATGACACATCTTTGATAAACAAAATTATAAATGAATTTTATTATACTATCAGTGGTTATGTTTTTTTCTTCACTTAATATATCAATTTTATCAAGAAAAGTAATTCTAACTTGTTCATCATATATTTCTCTTGGAATTATACTTTCCTCTTCATCTATATAAGTAACTAGTTCTTCATCTGTTGCTATTTCAATATCTGTTTTTTCTATTATGTCATCTATATTCTGAACTAACCAATCTTCATCAGAAATTTGGATAAAATTATCCTCATCTAATAAAGTAAGCGGAAAGAAGGGGCATATTTTAGTAAGGTGTTCGAATTCTTTATCTCTTATAGCTATATTGAATGCATCTTGTCTTGATACATATGGGGCTTCATAAAATTTAGAAAAGCAAAATATTAAATCTGGTATAACTTCATAATTATCTTTAAAGTCTTTTAAAACTTTACTTGGATTAGTATTTTTATAATCAAAACAATCATCTACTTCTGCAATTACAGAAATTTCAGCTTCTCTTAGTTGTTGAAGATAATAATTATTAACTAAAATAAGTATCATTACATTTTTAAAGAATGTTAAATGTTGTTTTGGAATATTATATTGTTTAAATACATCATGATTTTTATTATTAGTTAGGGAGTTATAAATATCCCTGTAATTATATTCATCTTCATCAATTTTATAAGAATATATAATGTCTATTAACATTTCTAAGCATAATTCATATAAATTTTGATTAAAACTTTTTGTTGTTTGATTAATTGTTTCTTTTTTTTGTTCATTATAATAATTAGGACAGATTTTCAAAAGTGTTTTTAAAGTTTCTGGCGAATCTTCAAATAACTTTTTATTCTCATCACGTTTTGTAACCGTATAATTTGTTAATGAACCACAATAAGGACTAAATACATAACTAAAAAAGGTACTATCAGTTTTAAATCTAGTTACTAATTCTTCGCTAGAACTATTTTCGAAAACAGTAACTAAATCATCATAAGCCGATGCGGATACAATGTTTTCGTAAACAAAACCTAAAATAATACTAATTACATTAGTAACATCTTTTTTGTTTAATTGACAATATGCATGAAGCTCTTCTAAAAATAAAGATTTAATTTCATCAAAGTATTCTTTCTCACCAGTTTCGATTAATTCCATATCGTTTTCTTCGTTATAATCATCACAATAATCATCACTAGATACTTCCTCAACTTCATCATAATAAAGTGCGGCTTCTTCTTCATCAACTTCCTCATCGTTGTTTATTTTTTCAACCACACTGTTGTAGTAATCAATGTCTTCGGTGTGATTAAGTCTATTAAAACAATTATCATATATTGTTGATACCGCCCCAATTGTACTATCAGTCTCAGTTATTTCAGTAGAGTAATAATCAGTCATATAATATAAAAAGAATAATGGATTAATACTCATTAATGTTTCTTTCATGTCTTCTTCTAGTAAATCTAAACATGTTTTTTTAATCATGAAAGGAGCATTAGAATATTCGGTTGATTCAATAGTGACTAAATTTAAAATTTCTTCCTCACTAGTGGTTAGTTCATTTCCGTTAACTAAATCTAAAAATAATTTTTTATCTTGTTCTAATACTTCTCCATCATTAATAAGTAAATAATTAATACGTAAGATATAATTTGTTAACATGATTTGTTTCATATTATTTTTGTATTGTTTTATCAGGCTTAAATCTAGTTTTTCTTTGTAGGGCATAAAATATCTATCTCCTAAAAAGGTATTGTCTAAAAAGTCACTAATAATTTGAAGTCTATCTTCTTTTTCGGTAAATAAATAATCCTTTAAAAATGAATTTAAAATGTCCTCTAATATTTCATATAAATTTTTCATAACATACATCCTTCTTTTTTTGTTATTTATTATAACACGGGATATATGAAATGTAAATTATTTTGTAAAAAAATGTCTTATCAAAAATACTAATTAAAGTTGCTATAACATATGATTATAGTGTATAATTAAATAAGGTGGTAAGATGAAGGTTATAATAAGTGCGGGTGGGACAGGTGGTCATATTTATCCAGCTATCGCTATTGTTAATAAAATAAAAGAAATGGAACCTAAAAGTGAAATTTTATATATTGGAACTCATGATAGAATGGAAAAAGAAATTGTTCCTAAATTAGGAATACCTTATGAAGAAATAGAAATGTATGGTTTTTATAAGAAAAACCTTTTAAAAAATTTTAAAACAATTAAAGCTTTATTAAATGCTAATAAAAAGTGTAGGAAACTAATTAGTGACTTTGATCCTGATGTCGTTATTGGAGTAGGGGGGTATGTTACTGTTCCTGTTTTAAAAATGGCTAACAAACTAAAATATAAAACTTTTCTTCATGAACAAAATACAATCCCTGGTAAATCAAATTTATATTTAGCTAGTTTAGTTAATAAAATATTTATTTCATTTGAAAGTAGTGAGAAGTATTTTAAAAAAGAAAAAGTTGTACTTACAGGTAATCCGTGTAGTGAGGAAGCAAAAAATGTTAAAGCAGCTTTAAAATCAGAATTTAATTTAACTGAAAATAAACCTTTAATTTTGTTTGTTATGGGATCATTAGGAGCCAGTAAAGTGAATGATTTTTTAATCAATACTATGATGTTATTTAATAATAAAAACTATGAAGTATTATTTGTAACAGGAAAAAAAGATTTTGAACGTGTCAGTAAAATAAATTTACCTAGAAACGTAAAGGTTGTTCCTTATATTGATAACTTAACTAGAATTATGAAAAAAACTGATATTATGGTAACAAGAGCTGGTGCTTCAACTCTTAGTGAAATTATTTCACTCGAATTACCTTCTATAATTATTCCTAGTCCTTATGTAACTAATAATCACCAATATAAAAATGCTTCTGATTTAGTTAATAAAAATGCTGCTTATATGATTGAAGAAAAAGATTTGATAGGTGATGTTTTAGTAAGAAGTATTGATAGTTTAATGATGGATTTTGATAAGATAGATAAGATAAAGAAAAATTTAAAATCATTACAAATAGATAATAGTGCTTTAATGATTTATAATGAATTAAAGAAGATGATAGATGAGGATTAGTATGGTAGAAAAGATAAAAAAACTAAAAGTAGGCAAAGTCCTACATGATGTTAAATTAAGTCATTATAACACTTATAAAGTTGGAGGAATTGCAAAGTATTTAGTTTATCCTGATAATGAAGATTGTTTAATAAAATTATTGAAATTTGTAAAAGAGGAAAAATTAAATTATAAAATAATAGGTAAAGGTTCTAATTTAATATTTGTAAATAACTTTGATGGTGTTTTAATTAATTTAGAACATTTTGATAAATTAGAAATTAAAAATAATGTTGTAACTGTTGGTGCGGGATATAGTTTAATTAAATTATGTTTAAAGGTAGCTAAACTAGGCCTTACAGGTTTAGAATTCGCCTCTGGGATCCCTGGAACAATAGGTGGAGCTATATTTATGAATGCTGGGGCTTATAACTCAGATATGGGGTATATTGTTACAAAAGTAAAGGTTTTAACTCCTGATTTAGAGATAAAAACATTAACTAATAAAGAAATGAATTTTCATTATAGAACTTCTTTTTTACAACTGAATAAAAATTATATTTGTTTAGAAGTAAGTATTGTTTTAAGAAGAGGGAAATCAGAAGCAATAATGGATGTTATTAAAGATAGAAAAACAAGAAGAATGGAAGCGCAGCCTCTTAACTATCCTAATGCTGGCAGTGTATTTAGAAATCCCAAAGATGACTATGCTGGCAGAATAATAGAAGAATTAGGTTATAAAGGTAAAAAAGAAGGTGGAGCGATGGTTAGTTTAAAGCATGCCAATTTTATTATTAATTATGATAAAGCGACTGGTAGCGATATAAAAAAACTAATCACCGATATTCAAACAGAAGTTTTAAATAAATATAATATCGAACTTAAAATTGAACAAGAGATTGTTGAGGGGTAAATGAAAACTGTAAAAAAAACTAAGGTTAGATATAAGCGTGTTTTGCTGTTACTTCTTATTGTTGCTTCTCTTGGATTAACAGTTACTTGGTTAATTAATCGACCGATAACAAATATATATGTATACGGTGAGAGTTTATTAGAAGAACAATATATTATTGAACAAGCAGGAATTGAAAATTACCCATCTTCCTTTTTAATAACTTCCAATAAAATAGAAACTAAATTAAAAGAAAATACATTTATAGTAAGTGCGAATGTTTATAAAAAATCATTTACTGAGGTATTTATTGAAATAGAAGAAAATGTTCCTTTATTTTATTATGAACATGATAATAAAGTTATTTTAAAAGATGGGACAAGTATAGATGGTAATTATGATGTTCCTTATGTTGTTAATTATATAACTGATAATTGCTATCAAGATTTTATTGATGAACTAGGAAAGTTAGATTATGAAGTTTTAAAAAGAATAGTAGAAATTGAATATAAACCAAATGAAGTTGATGACAATAGATTTTTACTTTCTATGATTGATGGCAATTATGTTTACATAAATATACACACCTTTGAAAAACTAAATAGATATATTGATTATATGATTAATTTACCAAAAGAAAAGGGTATTTTATACCTTGATTATGGAAATAATTTCGAAATTTTGAAATAAATATTTCCTTATTTAAAAAAATAATGTATAATAAAATATGAATAGTAGGTGATTATAATGCGAAATATTTATACTAGTGTCGAATTAGGTTCGGACAGTATTAAGATAGTTGTGTGTGAGTTGTATCGTGGTAGATATAATTTGTTAGCTACTACTTCAGTTAAATCTATTGGAATAAAAAAGGGTTTAATAACAGATGAATATGAAGCTAAAAAGTCAGTTCAAAGTGCATTAGATGAGATTGAAAGCATGCTTAATTTTAAAATAAAAAAAGTTATAACTAATATTCCGAGTTATTTTTCTGAATTTATTTTAATTAATGGAGAAGTTGCAGTTACAGATGTCACAGTTAATGATATTACAAGAGTTATAAAAGATGCTGTTGGGACTATGAAGGAAGATAGCAAAGAGATAGTTACAGTCATACCAGTCGATTATAAATTGGATGGACAAACTGTTAAAGATCCAGTAGGACTAGTCGGAAATAGTTTAGCGATGCGTGCAATTATGGTTCAGACTCATAAAAAGAATATCTATTCAGTTGTTAGTTTATTAAATTCATTAAAATTAGAAATAGTTGATATTTCATTAGGTTGTATTGGTGATATGTTTACCTTCAAATCAAAAGAAACAGAAGATACTATTACATCAATTATTAATATAGGTCATGAAAAAACAGAAGTTTCATTATTTAATAGAGGTATTATAGTAAAACATGTCGTTATTCCCAAAGGTGGGCTTAATGTTGATAATGATATCGCTTATATGTATAAGTTAGATATCCAAACGGCTAGAAAACTTAAAGAAAAATTTGCTTTTGCTCATAAAGCCAATGCATCTTTATCAGAGTTTAGAGAAGTTAAAAATAAGTATGGTGAGGATATAGTTATTAATCAGTTAGAAATAACAGAAATAGTTTCCTCTACAATAAGTGAAATATTAACGTTAGCCAATACAGAGTTAAATAACTTTTCAAAACACCGTCCAGATATTATATATGTGACAGGTGGATTAACAAATATGATAAATTTTAATCAAATTAGTAGAGAAAAGTTAGGAATGTGTGCTATAATAGGTGATATAAACTTACTAGGGCTAAGAAACAGAAAATATTCGTCGGTTCTAGGTAATGTGATATATTTTGTAAATAAATTAAAGAAAAAAGAATATACAATGATAACAGAAGAAGAAATGGAAATTTTATCAGCTCCGAAAAAAGTTGCTAACGATTCTGTTTTTGGAAAAGTGTTTGACTATTTTTTTGGAGAATGAGGGAGGATTTAAATGTTTGGATTAGAAATGGATCAATTAGCTAGTATAAAGGTAATTGGAGTTGGTGGCGGAGGTAACAACGCTGTAAATAGAATGATAGAAGCAGGAGTAAAAGGTGTTGATTTCATTGTTGCTAATACAGATATGCAAATATTGAAAAAAACAAAGGCTCCAATCAAAATACAAATTGGAACGGAATTAACAAATGGTCTAGGAGCAGGTGCTAATCCCCAAATTGGTAAAGAAGCAGCCTTAGAATCAAGACAAGAAATAGAGGACGCTTTAAAAGGCGCTGATATGGTTTTTGTTACTTGTGGTATGGGTGGTGGAACTGGAACAGGTGCCGCACCAGTTATCGCTGATATTGCCCAAAATTTAGGAGCTTTAACAGTGGGAATCGTAACTAAACCATTTAGTTTTGAAGGTACACTTCGTATGAAACAAGCCTTAGCAGGTTTAGAAGAACTTAAAAAGCATGTGGATACGTTAATTGTTATACCTAATGATAGATTAAGAGAAATAGTTGATAAATCAACACCATTAGTTGAATCTTTTAAAGAAGCAGACAATGTGCTTAGAAGTGGTGTTCAATCAATATCAGATTTAATTGCTGTTGCAGGGTTAATTAACTTAGACTTTGCCGATGTTAAAACAATTATGGAAAATAGAGGTTCAGCTTTAATAGGTATTGGTATGGGTGTAGGTGAAGGAAGAGCTAGAACAGCAGCTTTAAACGCTGTTTCATCGCCATTACTTGAAACAAGTGTAAGCGGAGCAACAGATGCTATTATCAATGTAACAGGTGGGACTAATTTAACTTTATTCGAAGTAGAAGAAGCTAATGAAGTAATTAGAGAGCACGCTAATACAGATATTAATACAATATTCGGTGCTGTTATTAATGAAAATTTAGATGATGAAATAATTGTAACTGTTATTGCAACTGGTTTTGAAGATAGAAGAGAACCAACGCCTACATATGCAAGGCCAACAGTTGTTGAAGAAGACGACGATAATGATGTACCAGCATTTTTAAGAAATAGAGGATTTTAATTCTCTTTTTTTATAGTTACAACAAAACGCCTTTTGATTTAGAGAAGAGTTTATTGTAGTGGTTACAAACACAGATGATGTGGATAGATACTTGTGAATATGGTGGAATATTAAATTTTATATAATTGTTGCAAATGCAACATTATTATTTAGAAAACTGTGTTATAATTTAATAGAACATAGGAGGTAAATATGAAACAATGGGAAGGGTTTAAAATAAATAAATGGCAAAATGAAGTTAATGTAAGTGATTTCATTTTTAGTAATTATAAAGAATATGTTGGAGATGATTCGTTTTTAGTTGACACAACTGAAAAAACAAAGAAAGTTTGGGCTAAATGTGAAGAATTGTTAGAAGTAGAATTAAAAAAAGGTGTTTTAGATATTGACTATAAAACAGTTACTGGTATTGATAGTTATGAAGCTGGATACATTGATAAAGATAACGAGGTAATAGTAGGTCTACAAACTGATGCACCTTTAAAAAGAAGTGTTAATCCATTTGGTGGCATGAACATGGCTAGAAACTCTTTAAAAGAATATGGTTATGAATTAGATCCGATGATTGAACTAATGTTTAAACATCGTAAAACACATAATCAAGGCGTATTTGATGCTTATACCAAAGAAATGTTAACAATGCGAAAAGTTGGTATTTTAACAGGTTTACCTGATGCGTATGGTCGTGGGAGAATAATTGGTGATTATAGAAGAATCGCTTTATATGGTATTGATTATTTAATAAATTGTAAAGAAAAAGATAAAGAAAAATTAAATATTGAAATGACAGATGATGTTATTCAACTAAGAGAAGATTTAACAGATCAAATTAAAGCTTTAACTGAAATAAAAAATATGGGTTTAAGATACGATTTAGATTTATCTAAACCTGCTAGTAATACAAAGGAAGCTGTTCAGTGGACTTATTTAGGTTACTTAGCTGCAATAAAAGAAAATAATGGCGCAGCTATGAGTTTAGGAAGAGTTGATGCTTTCTTTGATGTTTATATAGAAAGAGATTTAAAAAACAATTTATTAACCGAAGAAGAAGTAGAAGAAATTATGGATCAATTTGTTATTAAGTTAAGATTGGTAAGACATTTAAGAACAAAAGAATATGATGCATTGTTCTCAGGCGATCCTACTTGGGTTACTGCTTCTATTGGTGGGATGTGTAATAATAAGAGCTTGGTCACTAAAACTAGTTTTAGGCTACTTCATAGTTTAACTAACTTGGGGCCCGCTCCTGAACCTAATATGACAGTTTTATGGTCATTAAAATTACCAGATGAATTTAAAAAATTCTGTGCGAAGTTATCTATTGAAACTGATTCTATTCAATATGAAAATGATGACGTTATGAGTCCTTTATATGGCAATGATTATGGAATTGCTTGTTGTGTTTCAGCAATGAAACTAGGTGAACAAATGCAATACTTTGGGGCTAGATGTAATTTGGCCAAAGCTTTACTTCATTCTATGAATGGTGGGGTTGATGAGGTTTTAAAACTAAAAGTTTTTGATGATTTTGAACCGATGACTGATGAAGTATTAGATTATGACAAAGTAAAAAAATCATATTTTAAAATGTTAGAAAAGGTTGCTAAGGTTTATGTTGATACGATGAATATTATTCATTATATGCATGACAAATATGCTTATGAGGCATCTCAATTAGGTCTACATAATACTTATGTTGAAAGATTAATGGCATTTGGAGTAGCAGGGCTATCAGTAGTTGCTGATTCTCTATCAGCCATAAAATATGCGAAAGTAAGCCCTATATATGAAGATGGATTAATGATTGATTTTAATATTGAAGGAGATTTCCCTAAGTATGGTAATGATGATGATAGAGTTGATTTAATTGCTAAGGAAGTTTTACATAAATTTTATGATGAATTGAAAAAACATAAACTACATCGAAATGCTATTCATACATTATCTGTTCTAACAATTACATCTAATGTTGTATATGGAGAAAAAACAGGAGCAACACCAGATGGAAGAAAAAAAGGCCTACCTTTCGCACCAGGGGCTAATCCTATGCACGGACGTGATGAAAACGGAGCGTTAGCTAGTTTAAATTCAGTTGCTAAATTAGATTATGAAGGTTGTTGCCAAGACGGTATTTCAAACACTTTTTCAGTCATACCAGCTGCACTTGGTAAAGCAAAAGAAGAACAAATTGTTAACTTAGTTGGTATATTAGATGGCTATTTCAAACAAAAAGCACATCACTTAAATGTAAATGTATTAAATAGAGAAGTGTTGGTAGATGCTATGAATAATCCTTTAAAATACCCGTTATTAACAATAAGAGTCTCTGGATATGCGGTTAGGTTTAATAGATTAACTAAAAAACAGCAAGAAGAAGTTATTTCAAGGACTTTCCATAAATCTTTATGATGGGAAGTGTAAGTACAATTGAATCCCTAGGCTTAGTGGATGGTCCAGGGATAAGATGTGTCGTATTTTTAAATAGTTGTAAGCTAAGATGTTTATATTGTCATAATCCAGAAACATGGCGAATGGGAATGCTTAACTATACTCCCGAACAGTTAGTTGAAAGAGTTAAAAGATACAAAAGTTATTTCGATAAAAATGGTGGTGTTACTTTTTCAGGTGGAGAGCCATTATTGCAACCAGATTTTTTAATTAAATGTTGCAAATTGTTGAAAGAAGAAAATATTCATATCGCACTTGATACAGCGGGGGTAGGAATAGGGAAAGAAAAAGAAATATTAGAATTAGTTGACTTAGTTATTCTTGATATTAAACATGTTGAAAAAGAAGGTTATAAATTCTTAACAGGGTATAAGATCGATGATAGTTTAAATTTTATTAAGTTATTGAACAAAAGCAATAAAAAAGTGTGGTTAAGACAAGTAATTGTTCCTAAGGTAACAGATAGTTATGAATATGTCGATAAATTTATTAACTTTATTAAGCAAATTGATAATGTTGAAAAAGTAGAATTTATTCCATATCATAAATTAGGTAGTGAGAAATATGAAGAACTAGGGTTAGAAAATCCTATGGAACACATGCCACCTATGAATATAAAAAAAACAAAAGAACTATATGATTATTTTATTAAAAGTAATGTTCTATAACAATGATAGATTTTTCTATCATTTTTTGATATAATAGTACTGGTGATTTTATGTATAAAAAACTTATAGGTTTAGTATTTATATTTTTATTAGTTGACCAAATTACAAAAGGGTTAATAAGTTTTAATATGAATATTGGACAGAGTATTGATATTATTGATGGTTTTTTTAATATAACGTATGTTCAAAATACAGGAGCAGCGTTTAGTATTTTAGCTGGTAATACTATATTTTTGATTTTGATGTCATTTGTAGCGCTTAATTTAATTTATTTTCTTTTTATTAAAGATAAAGAATTAAAAACTAATGAGATTATATTATATAGTGTTTTATTAGCGGGAATATTAGGGAATTTAATTGACAGAGTTATGTATGGCTATGTTATTGATTTTTTTGATTTCATTATATTTGGTTATAATTTTGCTATATTTAATATAGCTGATTGTTATATAGTGATATCGGTAATGTTAATTATAATTATGGGATTTATGGAGGAAAAGAATGGAAATAAAAGTAGAAAACAGTAATGAAAGAATTGATTCTTTTTTGGTTAATAAATTAGAAATGACACGAAGTAAAATAAATAAAAATATTGATAAAATTTTAGTTAATGGTAAAAATGTTAAAGCTAGTTATACTGTAAAAGAAGAAGATGTAATAACTGTATTAGATTTTGAAGAAGAAGAGATTGATGTATTACCAGAAAATATTGAAATTGATGTTGTGTATGAAAATGATGATTTAGTTGTAGTTAATAAAGCAAATGGTATGGTTGTTCATCCGGCAATCGGTAATACTAAACATACCTTGGTGAATGCTTTATTATATCACTTTAATTTAAGTTCTAACGGTGTTAGGCCAGGAATAGTTCATAGAATAGATGCTTATACAACTGGATTATTAATGGTGGCTAAAAATGATAAAACACATGAAGATTTATCTAATCAACTAAGTAAAAGAACTGTTGAAAGAAAATATATTGCCCTTGTTTGGGGAGTTATTAAAAATGATACAGGAACAATCGATGCTCCAATTGGTAGAGATAACAAAGATAGAAAAAAAATGTCTGTAACAGCTTCTAATAGTAAAGATTCAATAACTCATTTCAAAGTTTTAGAAAGATATAAAACGACGACTTTAATTGAACTAAAACTAGAAACAGGGAGAACTCATCAAATAAGAGTTCATATGAATTATATAGAACATCCTATTGTTAATGATCCCGTATATGGGAGAAGAAAACTAATCGATAATAGTGGGCAATGTCTTCATGCTAAAACACTAGGGTTTGATTATAATAACCAAAGATTATCATTTGATAGTGAACTTCCAGATTGTTTTACTAACATTTTAAATAAATTTAAGGAGGAATAACATGGAATTAAAAAAAGAAGAAGAATTAGTAATGAAGTTATTGCATTTCTTTATTACTAAATATGACTATAACCCTGTTGTCCTACATGGTGCGAAAAATGAAATATGGTTAGAAAATTTAGATAAAGATTATAAAATTATTAGATTAGTTTCTAATTATATTCATAATGATGAACAGTTTAATTTAGATTTAATAAAAACAAGACATATCTCAAAATCAATTAAGAAAAAAATAATGGCCACTACTGTGCCGGTTCTGAGTATTTTTGTTAATTTAGGAGAAAATGTCAATGTAACTGATCATGAAAATATTAAATGCTTAGCGGTTAATAAAGTTAGTGATATTGTAAAAAATAAAGAAGTTAAAGAACTATTCCCAGAAATAAATTCAGGGTTAAAATTTGAAGAAAAAGGACCTTATTTATTTACGAAACTATCAAATGAAATTAATCAGAAAGCAAAGGTGGATTCAGTGAAGAATGAAGAGATATTTAAACAAAAAATGCCAATTGTAACGTATGTATTATTAGGTATATATGCTGTAATGTTTTTGGGAATGTATGCCTTTGGTAATGGTAGTACAGATGGTGAGACATTATTAAACTTTGGAGCTAATAATAGATATGCAGTTTTGGAGTTTAATCAGTATTTTAGATTATTAACTTCTAGTTTTTTACACATTGGTATATTCCATTTAATAGTTAATTCTTATGCTATGTATATTATCGGAAGCCAAGTTGAGAATTTTTATGGCAAGACTAAATATATTATTATTTATGTGTTTAGTTCTATTGTCGGAAGTTTACTATCAATTTTATTTGCGAATAGTATTAGTGCGGGAGCAAGTGGAGCTATATTTGGGTTATTAGGCGCCTTATTGTATTTTGGCTATCATTATAGATTATACTTAGGAACAGCTATTAAAAATCAAATTATGCCAATTATTGTTCTTAATTTATTGTTAGGTTTTATGATAAGTGGAGTTGATAATGCAGCTCATATAGGCGGTTTGATAGGCGGTATTTTGATCAGCATGGTATGTGGTGTTAAATACAAATCTAAAAAAAATGATATTATAAATGGAGTTATATTAACCGTCTTATTCTTAGGTTTTGTGGCTTATTTATTAATGCAATTATAAACGTTTTTTAACGTTTTTTTTATTTATTAAAAGGAAATGTAGTTTTTTTGTCCTATATAACTTATGAGGAGGAAAAAATGAAAAAAATTATTTTTATAATATTAATGCTTATATGTATTAATGTTGAAGCAAAAGAATATACGGGGAATGCTATATGGTTAAGTGAATATGTATCAGATACTTATATTAAGTTAATTGATTCTAATGGAGTGGTTCATAACAAACAAGCGAGGTTTTATAGAAGAAGTCATGATAACCAGTTTGTTTATTGTTTACAACCATATGTTAATATAAATAATAATTATATTTATACGGTTTATGAAAAAGATTATTTAAGTGTTTTAAATTTAAGTGAAGAACAATTAAATAGAGTGATATTACTTGCTTATTATGGATATGGTTATGATAACCACACTAGTACTAAGTGGTATGCGATTACTCAAATGTTAATATGGAAAACAGTTGAACCTACTTCGACGATTTATTTTTCTACTTCAAAATATGGTGACTTTGATTACAATAAGTATGTTAATGAAGTTAATGAGTTAGAAAATTTACTAGTGCTTCATAATACTAAGCCTAATATTTTAGAAAAAGAAATATTGCTAGGTGAAAGTATTAGAGTAAATGATGTTAATAATGTTTTAGATGGTTTTAATTTAATTAGTAAGAATGCCAAAAAAGAAGGTAATGATATTATTTTGGAAGGAAATTCATTAGGACAGCAAACTATTGAATTTGTCAAAAATGATACATTATTAAATGAGGTACCTCTTGTTTATTTTAGCCCCAATTCACAAAATGTATTAAGAGTGGGAACTTATTTTCCTGTTTATTATAACTATACTTATAACGTGGTAGCGCCTAAAATAAGAGTGACTAAACAAGATGAAAACGGAAATATAATTAAACAATCTATTAAATTTAAATTATTTAATTTAACTACAAATCAATATATATGTCCAAATCAAGACTGTGAATATGAAACAAAAGATGGATATTTTGTGACTGATTACTTGGAAGTAGGGGAGTATCAAATAGAAGAAGTTAATCAAGAGATAAAAGGTTATATGTGGAATGGTGAGCCTTTAAAGTTTAGTATAAATAAAGATACTACATTTGCCAACACACTATATGGTGAAGTGTTAGATTTAGTTTTTGTTAATAAAGAAATAGTAGGGCATTTGAAAATAATTAAGAAAGATATCATTACAGGTGAATTTCTATCAGATACAAGGTTTAGTATATATAATGAAGAAGATAAGTTGGTATATAGTGGGATTACAAATGCTGACGGGGTATTAATAATAGATAACTTAGTATATGGTAAGTACTATATTAAAGAAATAGAAGCTAAGGAAGGATATGCTATAACTGATGAAATATTTCCTTTTGAAATCAAAGAGAATAATCAATTAGTAACATTAGAAATAACTAATCAAGAAACAATAAAAGAAATACCTGATACATTTTTAAATAACACTTATTATATCAGTTTTATATTATGTGGAGGTTTAATTTATTTTGTTAAAAAATATATTTAAAATAGTAATTCCTGTTATCTTATTAATAAACATTCCAGATGATTTCTACATAACGGCCGCTAATAAAGTAAAGAATTCTATACCAAATACAATTAACATGCAACAAAAAGAAAAAGAAGTGATGAGATTAAAAATACCGAGTATTGATTTAAATGTCTCTATGTATGAATATTCAAGTAAATTAAATGAAGTTGACAAAGGTATTCAAAGATTAAATGAACTAACGCCTATAACTAATGGAGGAAATATGGTATTAGCTAGTCATAGTGGGAGTGCTGATATATCGTATTTTAAAAATTTAGATAAATTACAAATTACAGACAATATAAATGTAGAATATAATGATATTTTATACACATACGTGGTAGAAGATATATATACAATTAATAAAAATATAAATTTAAATATTGATAAAAACTATTATGATACAACAATTACTTTAATAACATGTGATAAATTTGATAAAAGTAAGCAATTAATAGTTGTTGGTAAATTAATTGTGTGATATAATTGTTATAACAATAGAGAGTGCATAGGTGTTGTGATGTTAAAAAATTTATTTATTGATACAAGATTAAGTCCAAGTGAAATCATTGATAAGTATAATTCAAATCCAGATATAACTAGTTACTTAAATAGATTGTATAAAAAGGTTTCTCTTGATAAGCAACAATTAAAAAATCTTTATAAAGGAAATGATATTGAATTTATAAAAAGTCAATTATTTTCTTATGCACTACATGTGATTTCTTTGTTAAGCAAACAGTTTGAAAATTATTTAACCGAAGAAAGTTTAAGATTATTAGATAACTTAAAAGAACAAGAAATAGAATTAGTTGATGATGAGTTTGAACTAAGAGTGACAGATAAAATACTAATAAATGTAAACAAATTAGATGGTGAGGATATTGTTTCGAAAACAGTTTATGCCAAAGGGATATTAATTCATGAATTATTTGCTAGTGTTATGAATGTTGTAAAGGACAAAAAAAGCATTGAAATTGTTTTAAACGATGGAAAAAAATTAGAAGCAGAAGTCGAGCCAGGGTTTATGATACAAATTGGTATGTGTGAAAAATATGCAATTGAATTTTGTATTAAAAATAATTTATTTTATATTATCTCACTACCAGATGTATGTTATGTTCAATTATGTAGCTATTTAATAAAACAATATCCAGAATTAAAAACAAAAGTTTTTACGTCTGATATTGACTATGTTTTATCTTTGCTCGAAAAAGAAGACAAAGAATTATATTTATTAGAAGAATGTATTAGCTATGTCGTTAGAAAAAATGATATATCAGCAGATAATATCAGTAATATTGGTACTGAAAAAGTAGAAGTAGAAGAAGTTGTTGAAGTAGAAGTTTCCGAATTTGATCAAGAAGTTATTAACTTAGCTGGTGGGAATGTGAGCTTGAAAGAACTTATATTAGAGTGCCATAAAAAAAACATTGAATTTATTACTTGTCAATGCGGGAACGCTGCGAAAAATATAAAGCCTAGTTTTAAGTTTGCTTATACAACACTTAATATGCTATATATATGCAATTTACTAAAAGTACTTGGTGAGACTGGCTATGAATTTAAATATAGTAAAGATGCATTAAATTCCTATTTCAGTATTGAAGAAAAAGAAAACTATAATTTTAAATTGCCGACACAAATGTTTGAAAACATAAGAAGGGTAATTAGACAAACATATAAAAATCAAATGCCCAAATTACCTTATGATTTAGAAACCTTTGTAGCTCTTAGTTATGAAGTTGAAAATGATGATTGTTTAGAAATAAAAAATGCTAGTACGTACTTTCAATTAGGTTATTGTAAATATCCGAATGAAAGAAAATATTATATATCAACTCATGATTCTTACTATACTACGGTGGCTATAAAATCTGGGTTTCAAGTATTAGATGATTTCTTTTCGATGACAAGTTTAAGTGTTGTAGATAAAGAAGATGCTTTTAAACCACTTGGAGAGTTAATTAAAGAAATACAATCTTATACAAGTGTTGAAGAAGTAAGCAAAGCCATTTAAAGGGAAGGTAATTAAATGATAACAATTATATATTTGGTATTAATGACAATTTTATTTATTTATACGTATATTAAATATGATAAAGAGAAAAAATCAAACTTTGATCATTATTACAACCGAGAATTCGTTGGTGAATATGGAGTTGAGGTATTAGATTATTTAATGCATAAAAAAATAACTGATAGGGCATTTATCGCTTCATTAATTAATATGATTTCAAAAAAAAACATAGCCTTTAAAAGACTTAAAGATGATTATGAGTTCACTCTTATAGATAAATCTAATTTAGCATATAGTGAAGCAAAATTATGCGAAATACTATTTGAAAAAATAGGTGATGATAATAAATTTACTATTTTAGGGTTGAAAAGATACTTAAAAAATGAAAGTACTTGTAATGTCTTTACTTCTCATTATGACTCTTGGAAAACATTTGTAACCTTTGAAGCAGAAAAAGAACAATTTTTTAAAAACGGATTTAATGCTAATAAAAAACTAGAAACTACTTTTTTAGCTATTAATATTCTTTTATTTATGATTCTGGCTCAAGCTAATATTATATTAAGTTCCATCAGCTGCATAGTAGGGATATCTTACTTATTGTATTATTTTTCGTTTTCTAAACGAACTTCCAAAGGTGTTGAACATTACGTCAAGTGGATGGGGTTTAAAAATTATCTAACTGATTTTGGTAATTTTGAAGATAAAGATATCAATGAACATGTATTATGGGAAAAGTACTTAGCTTATGCAATTATTTTTGATATCAATAAACAAGTTAGTGAAACATTGGGTCTCGCTGAGTTAGAAGGGATCTTAGAAGCACTTCAATTATCTCTTGATCATAGCAATGATGTTGAAATGGTATTAGAGTTCTTGTTGTATTATGATTTATAAAAAAAACTTAGTTAACGCTAAGTTTTATTGTGGTTCAATAACTTCTTGTGTAGGTTGCGGAACTGGTTGGATAGTAGGTTGTGGTTGAATTATTTCTGATACAGTAGACTGTGGTTGAGGGAGTGGATCTACAACAGGTTGTTGTGTAGATTGGCTAGTTTCTTTATTGCTTAATTTGCTATCCGCAATAGCTGATTTCAAACCGTAAGCTTTAATATCTTTACCATCATCTTCTAGTTCAACTAATTTTATTACTTCTTCAATAGTAGTTTCACCTAAGATAACTTTTTCTAAGCCATCACTCAATAGTGTATTAACACCTGACTTATAAACTAAATTTCTTAATTCATCACGTCTAATACCTTCGCTTATTGCATCTCTAATTTCTTGTGTAAATAATAATACTTCATGAATTGCAATACGTCCTGAGAAACCATGTGTACATTGTTCGCATCCAACTGGTGTATATATTTCATTTATTTGTTTATTTAATACTTTAACAAATACATCCTTTTCATAATTGTTAGTAGGTCTAACTTGTCTACAATGTGGGCATAATTTTCTAGCCAATACTTGTGAAACAATTCCTTCTAAGGCAGTTGCAAGTAGATATCTTTCGACATCCATATCTAATAATCTTTCAATAGTGTTTAAAGCATTATTGGTATGAAGTGTTGATAAAACTAAATGTCCTGTAATAGAGGCTCTAACTGCAATTTTTGCTGTTTCAGTATCACGAATCTCCCCAATCATAATGATATTAGGATCTTGACGCAAAATAGAGCGTAGGGCTGAAGCAAATGTTAATCCGATTTCACTATTAGTTTGTATTTGATTAATACCTTCAATACTCATTTCAACTGGGTCTTCTACTGTAACAATATTAAATTCCCCAGAATTAAGTCTTTGTAAAACAGAATATACAGTTGTTGATTTACCTGATCCGGTCGCACCTGTAACTAATATAATACCATTAGGCGTATTGATCATTTTTAAAACTTTTTCTAAATTTTCTTGTGACAATCCAAGATTTTCTAAACCTTGAAAACTCATCGAGTAATCCATAATACGGACAACTATTTTCTCTCCGCTGTTAGTAGGGATACAAGATACCCTTAAATCTAAATTAATATTTTGGATTGCAGCTTTAATCGCACCATCTTGTGGAAGACGAGATTCAGTGATGTTCATACCACTAATAATTTTAATTCTTGTAATTAAATTTTTCTTGATTGAATTTGGAACTTCTGTATAGTCTTGTAAAACACCATCAACTCTTATTCTAACTCTCATATTGTCGTTTAATGGTTCAAAATGAATATCAGATGCTCCTCTTTGAGATGAGTCAATCAAAATTTCATTTACCATTTCTACTATTGGTGTTTTTTCAAAATCAAATATTTTTATCATATGTTACCCCTTTTCTATTTTAGGACTAGTTTTTATTCCTATTTTATTATATAATATATTTAAGATATTAGCAAGAATTAGGAGAGAATTTATGAAAGAAAAGTATAAAAAAGGGTTTGTTTTGGTCGAAACTATTGTAATTTCATCGGTTGTTATGGGAATTTTACTAATATTATATTCGCAGTTAAATATGATAAATAACAATTATAATAAAATATTAAACTACAATAATATAGATGAATTATATTTAACTAGTAATGTAATTAAATTTTTAAAGTCAGATAATTTAAATTCATTATTAAATGATAACTACACTGATATATCTGCTTGTGAGACAACTTTAATTGACGAATATGCTTATTGTGAGAACTTGTTTTCTAATGCCAATATAGTGAGTGTGATTGTTACTAATGGAGATTTAGTTGCTTTGGAGAATGAATTAGATACTTTAAAATATAGTGATAAGTTTGAAGAATTTATTAATTATCTTCAACCAATTGAAGGACATTATGTAATTGTTGAATTTGAACAGGAGCAATATGCTGCTCTTGATGTGGAGGCGTAAAATGAAAAGAGGATTTACAACTGTTGAGTTAATTGTTTCGTCAGTTTTAGCGCTTGCTATTGTTATGTTTTTATTCCAAATTATTTTATTAGTAAATGATGTTTTTATTAAAAATGATAAGCAAACGATTTTACTTAGTGATAGTTCATTAGTTAGTTATGAAATAAATAAAAAATTTAGTGAGAATACTATTACAAAAGTTAGTGGTTGTGGGGCTGATTGTTATGATATCACTTATGGTAATGGGAGTGTTGATAAAATACAAAAAATAGATGATATTTTAGAATTCGGTGATTATAAGCAACAATTTGAAGGATTACTAATTAAAAGTATAGATATTAATAAAGTAACCGCACCAACAATAACCAACAGCGTTGATTCTATGTTGTTATTGACAATTGAAGTAGAAGATATTGAATTCGATAATAATGAAACCATTAATATTATGTATCAATATAGTAGTGATTATTCTAACATAATTTATGAATAAGTAAAAAAACTAAAATTGAAATGATCACATGAAGTAATCGGGCTAAAAGAAACGGTAAGTATTTTATTTTTGTCTCGCTAATAATACTTATTATTTGAGTGTGAACACTTAAACCACCAAATGAAATGACGCCTAAAATTAAAACTGCTTTAAATGTAGTTGTAATGTCAAGCATACTAATGTGTTTTAAACCTTGTGTCATTTCTAACATACCACTAATAAAAGTTTTCATATAAATATTTAAATTAAAGTTATTATCTATTATTGTTGTTATTATTAAAAATGTTGTAACAACGCCTAAAATAAGTAGTAAAGTATTAATACTATTCATTAATGATTTTGTAATTATGCTTCCAAATTTATTGGGATTTGTTATTCTTTTTTTATGCATTTTTAAAATAGCTTTTTTTATAGAAAAATCGCTTTTTATATTAACAGGGAAATAATTTCTGATTAATAGTCCAATAATAACATTGCTAAAATAATGGGAAAATAAAACAAGTAATCCTAATTTTTTATCATTCAAAAATGTTAAAGAGATTGTTCCTAAAACAAATAAAGGGTTTGAAAAATGTGAAAACATTAAAATTTTAGTAGCTTCTTCATTAGTTAGTTTATTTGCTAATACTAATTCCTTGGTGTATTTTGCGTTACTAGGGAAGCCAGACAACATGCTCATAAAAAAAACAAATGCTGCATTACCGTTTATTTTAAATAGTTTTGTAAATATTGGTTTAAATAATTCACTAATTAATTCTATAAAGCCATAATTAATTAGTAATTCCGATAGAACAAAAAAAGGAAATAATGATGGAAAAAGATTATTGATCCAAATATTAAAAGAGTAGTTTACAACTTCTATGATTGTATTTGATTCAGATAGTATTTCATAACCACAAAATATAAGACATACTATTATTAAAATGCTTTTAATCATTTTTTACCTCACTTAGAAAGGGGATTTTATGCTTAATAAATTATATGAGAGTATTAAAAAAATTATAAAAGAAAACTATATATTTTTATCAATATTGATAATAGTGTTTTTTGTTTCTACATTTAAACTTCCATTTTATATTATGTTACCTGGGGGGATTATTGATATATCAGACCGTGTGATAGTCGAGGATTCACATGGTGAAAATGGTGAACTTAATATGGTTTATGTAGTTGAGATGCATGCAACAATACCGACTTATTTGTTAGGGTTATTATTTGATGATTGGGATATTTTTAAAGAAGAGGATATTACTAACAATGTTGATGTTGAAAAAATTGATTTTGTAAATAGATTAGCGCTTGAAGAGGCTAATTTAAATGCTATGATCGTTGCTTTTAATGAATCTGGTGAAAGCATTGAGGTGAAAAATGAAAAAGTATATGTTTCTCATGTTTTTAACGAGGCTAAAACAAATTTAGAAATAGGGGATCAAATATTAGAAATTAATAATCAAAAAGTTAATAATAAACTTGATTTACTATCTATCTTAGATATGTATACTACTGGTGATGAAATTACTATTAAAACTGATAACGGAGATAAAACTGCTGAATTAATAACTGTTAATGAAAACGCTATAATAGGAATACAAATTATCGAGATAAAAGATGTTGTAACTGACTTAAACGTCGATTTTAATTTTAACAAATCAGAGTCAGGTCCCTCAGGAGGATTAATGATGTCGTTATCAATATATAATAGTTTAATTGAAGAGGACATAACAAAGGGACGAAATATTATTGGGACTGGGACAATTGATGAGCTAGGTAATGTTGGGGCGATCGGAGGAATTAAGTACAAAATAAAAACAGCAATTAAAAATGATGCTGATATATTTTTCTTACCTTACGAGAATTACGAAGAAGCTAAACAAGTAGTATTAGAAGATAACTTAGAAATAAATTTAGTTCCTGTTAATAGTTTTGAAGAAGCAATTTCTTATTTAAAATAAAAAAAATATCAAATTGAATCGATATTTAATATAACTTTTTTCTCACCGTTTATATAATTACTAGCTTGAACTAAGGTTCTTATTGCATGTGCGATAGAGCCTTTTTTACCGATAATATATTTCATCATATCATCAGTTGCTAAAACTTCAATGATTATAGTTTCGTCTTTTTCATATTGTTTAAATGATACCTCATCAACATTCGGGACTACGCTTTTAACTAAAAATTTCGTTAATTCTAATAATTCCATTATTTACCTTCTTTTTTAGTTTCATGAATTTGTTTTAAAAGTCCTACTTGTTTAAATAAACTTCTTACTGTATCAGTAGGTTGTGCGCCGTTATTAATCCACTTAACTGCTAAATCTTTGTTAATATTGATTTCTGCTGGTTCTTTAACTGGGTTATAAGTACCAATCTCTTCAATTGACTTACCATCTCTTGGACTTCTTGAATCTGCAACAACAACACGGTAAAATGGTTTTTGTTT
>CAYJPP010000010.1:6361-31434 GCA_964372175.1 uncultured Muribaculaceae bacterium | reverse complement strand
ACTTGGTTTGGGACCAAGGGGTTGCAGGTTCAAATCCTGTTTTCCCGACCATTTAAGAATATTACCTTAGAAATAAGGTTTTTTTTGTTTTTAAAAGGATTTTTACTTTTTTTGTCCTATATAACTTATAGGAGGGGAAAATGAAAACAATTAAATATTATTTAAAAAAATATAATTTATTAAAATATTGTAACTATTATAGCTTAACAATTTTAGTATTAGTAGTTATAATTAGTTTACTAGTTTTTAATAGAAGAGAAATAATCTTGCCGCCTATATTAAATGAAACTATTCAAGTAGAAATAAAAGGTGCAGTTGATAATCCAGGAGTGTATCAATTAGATAAAGGTAGTAGAATTATTGATTTAATTGATAAGAGTGGAGGTATTGCTGTTAATGCTGATATAAGCGTTATTAATTTAAGTAGAGTTTTGGAAGACTCTAATGTTGTTGTGATTTATACAGTAGAAGAACTGAACGAAATGAGAAAAGGTAGTACAAGTGTTAAATACATAGAAACAGAGTGTATTTGTCCACAGTTACCTACTAATGCTGGGTGTGTAGGAGATGTTATTGATAACAATAATGTTGGTAAAATATCCCTTAATAATGCTAATAAAGAACAGTTAATGACTTTATCAGGGATTGGTGAGGTGAAAGCGCAAGCGATAATAGATTACAGAACCACTAATGGACAATTTAAAGCAATTGAAGATTTGATGAATGTAAATGGAATTGGTAGCTCAACATTTGAAAAAATTAAAAATAATATTACTATTTAGTTTAAGTATTTATTGTATTTATATAGTTAATAATGATATTTATAATACTAAGTATAGCGAAGGCTACATAAGTGATAGTTTTATAATAAGGAATATTAAAACAGAAGATGACAAGACTACAATTGAAAGTGATGAAGTTATAATAAATATTAGTAGTGTAGTTAATTATAAAATAGGCGATAAAATAAAAGTTGAAGGAGAGTTAAAATACCCTTCTGAAAATACGTTATTTGATCAGTTTAATTATAGAAAGTATTTAAAAAGTCAAAAAATATATTTTATATTACATGCGGATAGTATTATACTAGAAAAAGAAAATACTGATTTTTTTTATAAAATTAAAAATAAATTTATAGATTATGTAAATACTCATCCAAATAAAAAATATATTAATGCTTTTATTTTAGGCAATAAAAACTTAATTACAGATGAAATAACTACCAGTTTTAATACAAATGGAATTAGTCATGTATTAGCTATATCAGGGATGCACATATCATTGTTAGGCGGAATACTTTCTAAATTGTTTAAAAAACATTGTATAGTAAGTTTTTTTCTAGGTATTTATGCTTTTTTAGCTGGATTTACTCCGTCAGTTATTAGAGCAACATTTTGTTATGTTTTAAAAAAAATACTAAATCCACTTGATTTATTAATGTTAATAGCTAGTATACTCTTGTTACTAAATCCATTTATAGTTTATGATGTTGGATTTTTATTTAGTTTTATTATCTCCTTATATTTAATAATATTTGGTAAAAATGCAAAAAATTATATTAAAAATTTATTAAAAATTTCTTTTTTATGTACACTCGTTAGTATTCCTATTTTGATAAATAATTATTTTTATGTAAATATAACAAGTATACTTAGTAATTTAGTTTTTATTCCTTTTATTTCATTAGTAATATTTCCTTTAACAGTGCTAACTTTATTAATCAAAATAGATTTAACACATATATATAATCTAATGGAAAATTTAAGTTTATTTTTAAATAACTTCAATTTAATTTTTTCTATGAAATCGATAAATATTTTTTTAGTATTTTTATATTATTTGATAATAACTTTTTGTTTATATAAAAAACACTATGTTTTAATAATTCTTATTTTAGTTTTCCATATTAATTATAAACATTTTGATAAGTCTAACTACTTAACAATGATTGATGTTGGGCAAGGGGATTCTTTCTTACTCGAACTAGGTAATAAAAGTATTTTAATTGATACTGGTGGGAATATGTTTAGTGATTATAATTTAGCTGGAAATAAATTAATTCCATATTTAAGGAGTAGAGGAATAAATAAGTTAGATTATTTAATTCTCACACATGGAGATTATGATCATTTAGGTGAAGCAATAAATTTGCTTAATGATTTTAAGGTTGAAAAAATTTTATTAAATAATAATGAACTTAATGAATTAGAAGAAGAAATTATTAGTTTAAACATTAAATATAAACTAATTGATAAAGAAAAAATAATAATTAATAATCATGAACTTAATTTTATAAACAAAGATAGTGTGGATGAGAATGAATCGAGTTTAGTTATTTATACAGAAATTGCAAATAAAAAATTATTGTTTACAGGTGATATTGGTGAAGTAACAGAAAAATACTTGATTGATAATTATGATTTAAATAATATAGATTATTTAAAGGTTGCTCACCATGGTTCGAAAACTAGTAGTAGTAAATATTTTTTAAATGAAGTACAACCTAAATACAGTTTGATATCAGCTGGAAAAAATAATTTTTATGGTCATCCGAATAAAGATGTACTAAATAATTTAAGTGAAAGTAATATTTATATTACCAATGAAGTGGGAAGCGTATTAATTAACTTAGATAACAATAATATAAAAACATGCATTGGTTGCTAGAACAAAATAAAATTAATTACATATAATAATATGAATAATAATGATTATTTTGGATATAATATAAATAGATTTATTTGTACACTAATACTCTTAGTGTTTTATATAGATTAGGGCTCGTAAAAAAACTGCATTAGTAGTTTTTTTATTTTAATATATCTAGCCCATATTTTTCTTCTGTTTTGTCTAAAAACAAATCAGTTAACGGTGGATTATAAGTTAAGTATGCGAAAGTAATATTGATAATAATTAAACCGATATAACCTACTATTTTCAAAAAATCTATTTTTTTAAAGGTTATAATAAAATAATTAACAATTTGTTCAATAATAATAATTATAAATAACAAACCAATACTAAGTAACATTGATTCACCAAACATATTATACAAAGGTAAATATATAAGTAGATACAAAATAATACCGATAACTGGTGTTATGAAGATACCAAATATATAATTATTAATATCTATATTATTTTTTTTAATTATAATGTACTCTATAATACTGTATATAAAATATGAGGTAGATATTAATTTCATGTGTTCAAAAATGCTTTCATTAACAGGAAAAAATATACTTGTTATAAGATTTGGTGATAACTCATATATAAAGTGATTGATACAGCAAATAATAAAAATAATGAAAATTCCAATAAATTTTAGTCTTTTTAGTGTCATAATAGCTCCTTTTTGTTAATAATATACGTTTTTTGTTAAAAAATATTCATAAAAAAAAGGAATTTGTATATTTTTGTCGTATATTAATAAATAGGGTGGTTAAATGAGCACATTGTCTAATGAAGAAATTAATAACATAAGAACTAGTGTTGATATTGTTGATGTAATAGGTAAAAACTTATCTTTACAAAAGCGAGGTAAAAATTATTTTTGTGAATGTCCCTTTCATGAAGATAAAACTCCATCACTTTCAATCTCGCCAGATATGCAAATATTTACTTGTTTTTCATGCCACCGAACAGGTAATGTATTTAACTATTTAATGGAATATGAACATCTTAATTTTATAGAAGCTGTTAAGATGGTTGCTGAGATGGGCGGGGTAAAAGTTGATGTTAATACTAAAACTAAAACCATCAATAACAAAGTTCATGATGTATACAATTTAAGTCATAAGTTTTATTTAAATAATATAAATACAACTTATGGTAAGAAAGCTAAGGAATATTTAAAAAGTAGAAACATCGATGAGGAAGTAATTAAAGAATTTGGGATTGGACTAGCTATAAATAAAAGAGACGCCTTATCCAATTTGTTAGTCAAAAAAGAGTTTAATGAAAAAGATTTAATTGCAAGTGCCTTGGTAGTAAAGGATGAGAGAGGTTATCATGATTTTTTCTTTGATAGAATTGTATTTCCTTTATTTGATGTTAGTAACCAAGTAGTAGGTTACAGTGGGAGAATATATGAAAACATAGATGCTCCCAAATATGTTAACAGTAAAGAACATTCACTCTTTAAAAAAGGTGAATTTCTATATAATTACTACAAAGCAAAAGATGAATGTCGGAAAAAAAACACAGTTATAATAACAGAAGGATTCTTAGATGTAATTAGATGCCATACAATCGGAGTTAAAAATGTAATTGCGACTATGGGGACCGCGTTTACAAAACAACACATATCATTAATTAAACGATTAGCCAATAATGTTATATTGTGTTTTGATGGAGACTCAGCTGGGTTTAAAGCTACGTATGCATGTAGTGAGGAATTAATAAAACATAATATTTTACCTAAAATAATTATCTTAGAAGACAAACTAGATCCTGATGATTATATTTTAAAAAAAGGAAAAGATAAATTTTTAGATAAAATAAATTCTGCTATTAGCGTTACTGATTTTAAATTAATGTATCATAAAAAAGTGTTTGATATAAATCAAATTGAAGATAAGGCTAAATACACAAATAAAATGATTGAAGAACTTAATAAAATAGAAGATGAGATATTAAGAGAAATAACTATAAAAAAATTAAGTTCCGAAGTTGATTTAGATGAAGAATTTCTAAAACAAAAATTAGAAAAAAAGGAAGTTAAACAATTTAAAGAACCAAAACCGATTGAAACGAGTAAATACGTTCAAGCCCAAGCAGGTTTAATATACTATATGTTAAATGATATAGAAGTTATCAAAACGATAGATAGTAAAGTTGTTTATTTTCCAGAGAAAAATTATCGCTTATTAGCGCAAGAAATAATATATTTTTATAAAAAAAATAATTATATAAATATGGCTGACATATTAAATGAGTTAAATGAAGAATTAATTCGAGTAATAGGTTTTATAGAAACACTAGGATTTAAACCAGTACAAACTTACGAAGTTATTGACGATTATATTAAAGCGATTGAAGAAAAAAACATACAAGAAGAATGTATTAGGCTTACAAAAAAAATATCATCAACAACAGATGAAGAAGAAAAAGCAAAGTTAAGTCAAAAAATTATTAATTTATTAGCAAGGAGAGAAAAAGATGTTTAGTGAGATTAAAAGTTTTGAAGATAGAAAGAATGAACTAGTAAAATTAGGGAAAAATCAAGGGTATATAACATATGAAAATTTAGCAAATAGTTTAAAGGGGTTAGATTTAGATTCAGAGTCATTAGATGAACTTTATAATGTGTTTAATGAAAATAGTATCCCGATTGTTTCAGAAGAGGATGAAACAGAAGAAAAGGAAGTATTAGAAGATTCAGTTTTAACGAAAGATTTAACGGTTAATGACCCAGTTAGAATGTACTTAAAAGAAATAGGACAAATTAAGTTATTAACACTAGATGAAGAGTTAAAATTAGCTGATAGAATAATTGCTGGTGATGAAACAGCTAAAACAGTATTAGCAGAAGCTAATTTAAGATTAGTTGTATCAGTTGCTAAACGTTATGTTGGAAGAGGAATGTTATTTTTAGATTTAATTCAAGAAGGAAATATTGGATTAATGAAAGCCGTTGAAAAGTTCGATGTTACAAAAGGGTACAAATTTTCAACTTATGCCACTTGGTGGATTAGACAAGCTATAACAAGAGCAATAGCTGACCAAGCCAGAACAATAAGAGTACCAGTTCATATGGTTGAAACAATAAATAAATTAGCAAGAATTCAAAGACAATTAACTTTGGAACTTAATAGAGAACCAACCGAAGAAGAATTAGCTATTAAAATAAAAATGCCTGTTGAAAAAGTTAGAGAAATCCATAAAATAAGTCAAGAGCCTGTTTCATTAGAAACACCAATTGGAGAAGAAGAAGATTCTCATTTAGGTGATTTCGTTCCAGATGAACACAATATGTCACCAGAAGAATTTACAACTAACGAATTATTAAAAGATGAGATAAATGATATTTTAGAGACTTTAACAGAACGTGAAGAAAAAGTTATAAAATTACGATTTGGTTTAGAAGATGGAAAAGCCAGAACCCTAGAAGAAGTAGGGCAAATGTTTGGAGTTACAAGAGAAAGAATCAGACAAATTGAAGCAAAAGCATTAAGAAAATTAAGACATCCATCACGTTCAAGAAAATTAAGAGATTACTTAGAAGAATAGATTTTGACAAAAAAATGTTTTTCATGTACAATATTTGTACTTGTTACAAAAAAGGAGTAAATTTATGAAAGACAAACTTTTAGTTGAAACACTAATTGGAACATTTACTATCGAAAAATCCAGTATAAGGATATTATTAGTAAAGAAAAAAACTGAACCATATAAAGGTTATTGGGTATTGCCGAGTGAAATTTTAAAAGAGAATCAAACATTGGAAGACAATATTAGTGACTTAGTATATGAAAAATTAGGTTTTAAAAAAATATACATTGAGCAAAATTTTACATTTAGTAATATTACTAGAAAAGGTGACACTAGAACACTAGGTGTTTCTTACTTAGGTTTAGTTGACATGATTGCCGCTACTTATAAAGCAGATGAAAAAGAAGAAATTGAAATGAACTGGTTTGATATTGATAGTTTGCCTAAAATGGCCTTTGATCATAACATTATAGTTGAAACATTATTAAAAAGTTTTAAATTAAAAGTACTTAATAGTAATATATTAAAACTATTATTTCCAGCTGATTTCACTTTACCAGAATTGCAATGTGTTTATGAATATGCCTTAGATAAAAAGTTAGATAGAAGAAATTTTAGAAAAAAATTAATTAATCTAAATATTATAGAAGATACGGGATTAACTAATGAAGGGTATACAGGGAGACCCGCTAAACTTTATAGATTATCAACACAACTAGAAGATAAAAATTTATTTTAAGGAGTCTTTATGAAATTAAATAATCGTGGTTGGGGATTTCGCTCAATGATAGTGGGAATTTCAATATTATTTTTATGTTTATTTATTGTTTCTGTTTTAATATCTGATGAGGACAATCCTATTGGAGAATTAAATCGCTTTGAAACTACATATGAATCTCTTGAAAACAATTTAAGAAAAGCCAGTATTGAATATCAAAAAGAACACTATCCTAATATTGAAGGGGAGTTAACGGTATCATTAAAAACATTAGTTGAGCTTGATTATGTTGATGCAATTACAGATATTGAAACTACTAATGAATGTAGTGGGTATGTTTTAATTGAAGTAGATACATATCTGCCATATATTAAGTGTGATAATTATCAAACAAATGGGTATGATAACAATTTAGACTAGGAAACTAGTTTTTTTTATGATATCATTAATATACAGGAGTTTAGATATATGAAAATAGGTCAAAAAAAATGTCCAAATTGTGGATCAACAGCAGTAAAAAATGATATAAAAACAGGTAAGTTAATATGTGAAGATTGCCGCACAGTTTTTGAACCAACAAATATTATAACTAGTATTGATGAACTAAATACTAAAATAATAGGTGAAGGAACATCTGATATAATTGAAAACACTAATTTTATGAGTTTTAAATGTGAAAGTTGTGGTTCAGAAACTAGTATAAATACAGATTTAAAAGTACAAGCAACATGTCCTTGGTGTCGAAGTGTTTTAAGTGTAAATATGCAAATACCAAATGGAACTGTTCCAGATATGATTTTACCATTTAAAGTTAGCAAAGAAGAAGCAATCATTGAATTAAAGAAGTTTGTTGAAGAAAGAGATAAATATTCATCAGAAAAGTTTAAAAAAGAATTTAATCCTGATAACATTACTGGGATGTTTTTACCTTATATCATAGTAGATGTTAAAGCTAGTGCTAGAATGTATGGTCAAGGTGAAATTAAATCAGGAATGTCTTTTGAAGGTGATAAATATAATAAAGATATTTATTACGATGCTGATTTATTTTATATTAAAAGAGAATTTGATATAAAAGTAGACGACTTAGCTGTTGAAACTAAAATTGATAAATTAAATATTCATGATAATATGACAACTAGTAATATAATTAATACTATTATGCCATTTGATACAGAAAACTGTGTCAAGTGGGACGCTAATTATGTTAAAGGTTATACCTTTGAAAAAAGAGATGTAAATATATCTGAGATAAATGATTTAATTAATAATCAAGTAACAGATGTAATAAAACATAGTGTAAATGATACTTTAACTCAATATAACAGAGGAGTTAGGTGGAAAGAAAGTTTTATGGATATTAAAGGACAACAGTGGTTAACAGCCTTCTTACCAGTTTGGTTATATAGTTTTAAAGACAAGGAAAATATTACACACTTTATAGCAATTAATGGTAGGAGTAAAGAAACTATGGGAAGTGTTCCAGTTAACTTTAATAAACTCTTTTTAAAATCATTTTTAATATTTATCTTAGGTGTATTATTAAGTTTTATAATTTTGTTAAATTATATTCCATTTATAATATGTACTGGAATAAGTATAATTTATTTTAATATTAAATATCAAAAATATCGAAATAAGAATAAAAGACATAGATATGAAAAAGAAACATCAGTCGAAGTTGATAATTTAGTAAAAGAAGATGCTTTTGTTAAAACAATTAGAAAAGTATTAAATTCCAAAATACAAGGAATGAATAATGAAACTATTACTAAGAATGAATTTATTATTAATGAATTAATCGAAAAAAAGAAATAATAATATAAAAACTAGTGAATACGTCAAAATCGATGGTTTATTAGTTTTTTTAATTTGTTGTTGAATTATAAGGAATTTTAATGTATAATTTTAAAAGGTGATAAGATGACAAAATATGATGAAGGTTCGATAAAAATATTAGAAGGCTTAGAAGCAGTTAGAAAAAGACCAGGAATGTATATTGGTTCAACTGATAAAAGAGGCTTACATCATTTAATTTGGGAAATTGTAGATAATGCTATTGATGAAGTTTTAAATGGTCATGGTAAGAAAATAAAAATAATACTACACACAGATGGTGCAGTTTCTATTGAAGATGAAGGTAGAGGTGTTCCAGTTGGAATGCATACTAGTGGAATGAGTACCCCAGAAGTTATTTATACAGTATTACATGCTGGTGGAAAGTTTGAAACCAGTGGTTATAAAGTGTCAGGTGGCCTTCACGGAGTTGGAGCATCTGTTGTTAATGCTTTGTCTAAGTATTTAGAAGTAACAATTAAAAGAGAAGGTTATGTTCATTATATTAGGTTTGAAGATGGTGGGACTGTAAAAGTACCATTAACTAAGTTAGAAAAAACTAGCAAAACGGGAACAAAAGTTAAGTTTCTACCTGATAAGGGCATGTTTTCATCTACTGATTTTTCGTTCACTTCTGTTTGTGAAAGAATGCAAGAATCAGCATTTTTATTAAAAGGTTTAGAAGTAACTGTTATAGATGAAGAAGACAAAAAACAAGAAGTGTTTTGTTATGATAATGGATTAAAATCATTTGTAGAGTATTTAAATGACGGAAAAAAAGAACTTCATAAAGTGGTTTCAATCGAAGGAGAAAAAGATGGAATATCAGTAAACATTGCTTTTCAATATACTGATACATATTCAGAAAATATAATTAGTTTTGTTAATAACGTTAAAACAATTGACGGTGGGACACATGAAGTTGGGTTTAAAACCGCACTAACTAGGGTTTTTAATGATTATGCTAGAACTAATAAATTATTAAAAGAAAAAGATAAAAACTTGGAAGGTACTGATACCAGAGAAGGTATAACAACTATTATAAGTTTACAAATACCAGAAAATTTATTACAATTTGAAGGCCAAACTAAATCAAAACTAGGAACACCTGTTGCTAGAAGTATCGTTGAAAACATAACTAGTGAGAAATTACAGTTCTTCTTAGAAGAAAATAAAAGTATAGCAACCGAAATACTAAATAAAATGCTTAAAAGTAAAATGGTAAGAGAAGCAGCTAGAAAAGCAAGAGATGAAGCTAGAAACGGTAAAGGAAAGAAAAAAGAAAGATCAATCTCTGATAAATTAACTCCAGCTCAAACAAAGAATCCTAAAAAAAATGAATTGTTCTTAGTAGAAGGGGATTCAGCAGCTGGTCCAGCTAAACAAGGTAGAGATAGAAAGTATCAAGCAATTTTATCTTTAAAAGGTAAAGTATTAAATTCAGAAAAATCTAAATTAGAAGATATATTTAAAAATGAAGAATTAAATACAATTATTTATGGTATAGGAGCAGGAGTAGGTTCCGATTTTGAAATCGAAGATTGTAATTATGATAAAATAATTATCATGACCGATGCGGATGACGATGGAGCTCATATTCAAATATTATTACTTACTTTCTTTTACAGATATATGAAAGCATTAATTGAACAAGGGAAATTATTTATAGCACTCCCACCTTTATATAAGTTATCAAGCGGTAAAAGTTATCAGTATGTTTGGACAGATGAAGAGCGTAGAGAAATATTAGAAACTACTAAAACTAAATTAGAAACCCAAAGATATAAAGGTTTAGGAGAGATGAATGCAATTCAGTTATGGGAAACAACAATGAACCCAGAAACTAGAAGTTTAATTAAGGTTAATATAACTGATGCCGCATTAGCAGAGAAAAGAGTTTCTGTTTTAATGGGAGATCAAGTCGCACCTCGAAAAGACTGGATTGAAGAAAATGTTGATTTTGACCGAAAAGATAATTTTAAAAAGTAGGTGTTGCTATGTTTGTTTTTTTAAAAAGATTATTTGATATAGTATTTTCATTAATTATGATTATAATTACATTACCTTTGTTAGTAATTGTGTTACTTATTACATTTATCGATACAGGTTTACCTTTAATGGATATTAGGTTTAAAAGAATTGGTAAGAATAAAAAGAATTTTTATATGTATAAAGTAAGAACAAGATATTATAAAAAAGGTGAAAAATATTATACTAAAATTGGTAAATTTTTTGATAAAACGGGATTGAATGAGTTACCTCAATTTTATAATGTATTAATAGGTAATATGTCAGTAATAGGACCACGTGCGTTTATATATGGAGAAAAGCTACCTGATTTAAAGATAAGTGAAAAAAGATATAAAGTAAAACCAGGTATTTTAGGATTAGCACAGTCATTAGGCGGAAGAAATTTAAGTTATAAGAAAACATTAGAATGTGATATTATATACTATGATAATTATGGTTTTAAACAAGACTTAATTATTTTAATAAGAGGATTTAAAGAACTAGTTAAACGAATAATAAGAAGGTGATTTATGAACGAGATGTTAAAAAAAATATTTGATTATTCATTAGAAGATATAATGGGAGAAAGATTTGGAAGGTATTCTAAATCAATCATTCAAGATAGGGCGTTACCAGATGTTAGAGATGGCTTAAAACCAGTACAACGAAGAATTTTATATTCAATGTTTCAAGATAGAAATACGTATGACAAAGCATATAGAAAGTGTGCGAAAGCAGTTGGAAATGTTATGGGGTCATACCACCCTCATGGTGATTCATCTATCTATGATGCAATGGTAAGAATGAGTCAGTGGTGGAAACAAAATGCTCTTTATATTGATATGCAAGGTAATAATGGTTCTATGGACGGAGATCCACCAGCTGCTTATCGTTATACTGAGGCAAGGTTATCAAAGGTTAGTAATGAATTATTAAAAGATATTCATAAAAATACAGTTGATTTAACTTATAATTTTGATGATACTTTAAAAGAACCAATAGTCTTACCGGCTAAATTCCCTAATTTACTTGTAAATGGTTGTTCTGGAATATCAGCGGGATATGCTACTAATATCCCACCTCATAATTTAATAGAAGTAATTGATGCAACTATAAAAAGAATTGATTCACCGAATTGTTATTTAGATACTATTTTAGAATTAATTAAAGGGCCAGATTTTCCGACTGGAGCTATTATAGAAGGTAAACAAGGAATAATTGATGCTTATACAACTGGTAAAGGCAAAATAATGTTAAAAGCAAAATTTGAAATAAATAAAAGACAAATAATAATTACTGAATTACCTTATGATGTTAATAAAGCAAATTTAGTTAAAAGAATAGATGAAATAAGAATTGATAAAAAAATCGAAGGTATTTCCGAGGTTAGAGATGAATCAGATTTAGAAAACCCTCAAACCATAGTTATTGATTTGAAAAAAGATGCTAATGTCGATTTAATTATTAACTATTTACTTAAAAATACTGATATGCAAATATCATATAATTTTAATATGGTTGCAATAGTTAATAATAGACCTCACACACTTGGAGTATTAGAAATATTAGATGCTTATATTAAACATTATAAAGAAGTTGTAATTAGAAGAACAAACTTTGATTTAGAGCATGCTAAAACAAGGTTACATATTGTTGAAGGTTTAGCTAAGGCAATATCTATATTAGATGAAGTTGTAAGTTTAATTAGAAGAAGTAAAGATAAAGCGGATGCTAAAATAAACTTAGTTAATACTTATCAATTCACAGAAATTCAAGCTGAACATATAGTAATGTTACAACTTTATAAATTAACTAATACAGATATAACTTTATTACAAGAAGAAAAGGAAAATTTACTTAAAATAATTAATGGTTTACAAATTATTTTAAATGACGAAAATGCTTGTAAAAATTTAATAAAAGATGAATTAAAAGCTATAAAAAAAGAATATGGTGTTCCAAGAAAATCAGCCTTAGTTGATGAAATAACAGAAATTAAAATAGATACAGTATCGATGATTCCAAAAGAAGACTGTATTGTTGTTATAACAAAAGAAGGATATGTTAAAAGAGTGTCTAAAAGAAGCTATAACAAAGATGAAGATACAGCTGTTAAAGAATCCGATTATGTAATAGGTTTGTATGAAATGAATACCTTAGATACAATATTGTTATTTACAGACTTAGGTAATTATTTATATATACCTATTTATGAACTACCGGATTTGAAATGGAAAGAACTTGGGAAACATGTATCTAATATAATTACATTAAACAGTGATGAGAACATTATAGCATCAATACCTGTTTATAATTTTAATGATAACATATATATTACTTCATTTAGTAAAGACGGATTAATAAAAAGAACAAAATTAGATGAATTTAAAGTTACAAGATATTCTAAATCAATGACTTTTATGAAGTTAAAAGATGCTGATAAAGTTGTTAATGTTACTGCTAATAAAGGAACCGATGTTTTCATAACAACACAAAATGGATACGCACTTCGCTATGATGTTTTAGAAGTTACGCCAATTGGATTAAAAGGAAGTGGCGTAAAAGCTATTAATTTAAAAAATGATATAGTTATTAGTGGTGATGTGTTTGATACCGCTAGTTATATTGTCGTTATAACTGAAAATGGAACGGGGAAAAGGGTTAAATTAACAGAATTTGAAAAAACTAGTCGTGCTAAAAAAGGTGTTCAATTAGTTCGAGATGTAAAAACTAATCCTTATAAGATTGTTAAAACCTTTATAACTAATAATAAAAATATTGGGATTGTAAATGGTGAGATAAGTATTATTAAAATAACTGAGTTACCTATTGTTGATAGATATTCAACAGGAACAATTTTAACAAAATCTAAATTAATTGATAGTTTTATAAAATGTAATTTAGAAAGTTATCAAGAAGAAGTAGAGGAAATATCACTAATAGATGTTGATGATAAAATAAAAACAATCGATGACTTATTAGATGAAATTGAAATATTGGATTAAATATGTATAAATTATTAATTTTGATTTTAATATTAACTGGTTGTGAGAATAAAACTCTTTCTAATGAAGTAAATTATATTGAAGAAGTTAATTACATGGATGAAGTCATGTTATATGATATTCTTAAAGAAGAAGGTATAGAAACGCCTAATTTTGAAATAGATACATCAGTTGTAGGAAACCAAAAATTAGAAGTTATAATTAATGGTCGTAATGAATTATATGAGATTAATATAATTGATAATGTTAGTCCATTAATATTCGGATCTAGTACATACACAGTTAAATTAGGAAGTAATTTAGATTTACAAAAAGCAATAGGTTATGGCGATAATTATGATAGGGATTTAGAGATTATCATTGAAGGTGACTACAATTTAAATGAAGTAGGTACTTATAATATAAAAGCCAAAGTAATAGATTCAAGTTATAATGAAACTGTAAAAGATATTACAATAAAAGTAGTAGAAGAAACTAATCTTTCTACTACTACTATTGATTTAGATGAAGTTATCACTAAACATAAAACCGAAGACACTATGATTGGCATTGACGTTTCAACTTGGCAAGATGATGTTGAGTGGAATAAAGTTAAAGAAAATGGTGTTGAGTTTGCTATTATTAGAATTGGATTTGGACATACAAGTAAAGGGGAACTAGTTTTAGATAATAGATATATTGACAATATTAAAGAAGCCAAAGAAGCCGGTTTATTAGTTGGTGTATATTTCTTCTCGTATGCTAAAACAACAGAAGAAGCAGTTATACAAGCTAATTATGTTATTGATACTTTAAATGGTTTAGAACTAGATTTGCCGATAGTCTTTGACTGGGAAGATTGGGAAGATTTTGAAGATTATAATATTAATTTTTATGACATTAATGATATAGCTGCCTCATTTTTAGACGAAGTAGAAAAACATGGATATGACAGTATGTTATATGGGAGCGCTAGTTATTTAGAAAATATTTGGGATATCCCTTATAAGACTTGGGTTGCTCATTATACTGAACAAACTGATTTTGAAGAAGAATATTATATATGGCAATTAACAAGTAGTGGTATTGTTGATGGTATCGAAGGCAATACCGATATAAATGTATTATATAAATAAGGAAATAATGAACTATTTCTTTTTTTATTGAAATCTATTAGTGTATATGATATTATAGGAAACAAGAGAAAAATTAAAAAGTAATCCTTAATTAGTGGAGGTTAAATATGGAAGATTTAACAAATGAAAAATTAATAGAACAAATGCATTCTGGAAATGAAAAAGCAAGGGAAATATTAATTTTGAAAAATCAAAAATTCGTAAGGCATGTTATAAAAAGTCTTGGTTTAAGTAATCAACTAGAAGATATATTTCAAGTGGGTATGATAGGACTAATCGAAGCTATTGATACCTATAAAATTGATAAGAATACTAAACTAACAACATATAGTAACATTTGTATTAGAAATAGAATTTTACAAGTATTTAGAGAACCTTATAACAAGCGTTTAAAAAATATAACTGATTCCTTATCTTCACCAATAAATGATGGTGTTGATATTATGCTTGGAGATACTATCTTAGATGAAAAACAGGACGTAGAAGAAATAATAATCGATAAATTAGAGCGTCAACAGTTACATGAAGCGATTAAAATGTTGAAGCCAGATGAGCAAAGATTAATATATTTATTTTACTTTGAAAATTTGTCTCATAAACAAATGGCGGAAATAATAGGTTTTTCTTTGGGGTATGTAAACAAGGTTTTAATTATGACAAGAAAAAAGTTAAAACAAATTTTATTATCGCCTTCTGGTTGTTCTAGTAATGAAGAAATAATGGTTAAAGAAAAACTTGGATTGAGTGAAGATATTTATAAATATTTAACAATAAAAGAAAAGGAACTAGCTGAACTGTATTTTGAAAAGGGATTAAGTCAACGAAAAATAGCAGAAATTTTTAGTTGTACACAATCAAATGTTAGTAGAAAACTTAAAAAATTAAAGCTTAGAATCACTGAAGAAAAAGAAAAACTTGCTAATAATGAAGAAATAATGATTAAAGAAAAATTTGGATTAAGCAAAGAAATTTATAAATATTTAATAGAAGAAGAAACGGATCTAGCTGAACTATATTTTGAAAAAGGATTAAGTCAACAAAAAATAGCAAAAATTCTTGGGTGTTCTCAGGGTACTATTAGTAATAAACTTAAAAAATTAAAACTTAAAATAACCGAAATAAAAGAAAAACTGGCTGATAGTATTGGAATAACTGATACGAGTGAAGATAAATTATATGTGCCAGAACATATTTTGTCAGCATTAACTCATGATGAAAGATACTTAGTTGAGTTTAATTAAACAGAAAGTTATGGAGATAGAAGAAATAGAAACAACACCAGAAGAAAAAAGTTTAGTAAAAAAGCATAGATTATAGGAAGTGAATGTATGTCGAAATTAGATGAAGTAATTAAATTAATATATGATAGAAGTTGTGAATGTAAAACATTTACAAAAAACGATATTTTTTATTTAGCATATTTATTAAATAGTGAGAATGAGACAAATGTTAAAGATGTTTTATTTGTAGAGGATGAAAACTATTTCGATTTTTTAGCCGCATATGATTTTGTAAATGAATGTATTTTGTTTAATTTTCATAATACTGGGATTTTAATTAATAATATGTTAAAAAATAAACATGATAAAAAGCAAAAATGTTTATCAAGCAATACAGCAATAGTTTTTTCATTGTTACATGAATTTGAACATATAAAACATTTTAAAGTTTGTGAAGAAAAAAGTTTAACTTTTGAATCTAAATTTATTAAATTAGCGTATAGCTATATAGTACCAGGAGAGCCTAAGGCTATCTTTGGAACTATTACAAAATTAAAAGAATTTTTAACAACACAACAATTATATGAAATAATTGAAGAAACACCATATGAAATCGCACCAAGTGAACTCTTAGCAGATTTTGATAGTTTGAAATTGCTAATTAATTTGTTAAAACAAGAGACAATGTTTATTAGTCAACTAAAACAACTACAAAGATATTTTGGTAATATTATAAGTAAACGTTATCAAATTGCTAGAAAATATTATAATACTTGTCCGTTTGAAGCTTATTTTTCTAATATTGATTTAAATATTGTAAGAAAAATCATTCCATATGATGAACAATTATTAAAATCATTATCATTTGAACAAAAAGTTCGTTATGGATTTCCTGTTGAAGAAGAAAATTTAAAAGAAAAAGTAAGAAGTCTAGTATTGTAAATAGACTTTTTTTTTGTTATAATGTTTTAAGTGTTTAGAAAGGAGGATAAAATGAGTAAAATTAATATATTCGCATTAGGTGGATTAAATGAAATCGGTAAAAACATGTATGTTGTTGAAGTTGATAAAGAAATATATGTATTTGATTCAGGTTTGAAGTATGCTGATGATAAAATGTTAGGTGTAGATTATATTTTACCTGATTATACTTATTTAACTTTAAATCAAAATAGAATTAAAGGTATATTTGTAACTCATGGTCATGATGAACAAATAGGCGCTTTACCTGATATGTTAAGAGATTTAACAAAGGTTAAAGTTTATGGTACTAAGTATACATTAGATATTTTGAAAGAAGAATTAATTAGTGAAAAATTACCAACTACTAATTTAGAAGAAATTAGACCACATGAAAAATTTAAAGCAGGGAAAAGTTTTTTATTTCCTATTAGATTAACTCATAATGACCCTGATACAGTAGGTTATGTCTTATATACAAGAAATGGATCAATTGTTTATACAGGGAATTTTGTTTTTGATTCTACTATGCGTAATAATTATAAAACAGATATTGGAAAATTAGCTTATGTAGGTAAGCAAGGTGTCTTATGTTTGTTAGCTGAATCAACATATGCTGATAAAAAAGGGTTTACCTCGCCAAATCATAGAAGTTATAGTTTTTTTAGAGAAATAGTTAATAAAAAAGAAAATAGAATTTTGATTAATATTTATCAAGGTCAAAATTATCGTATTCAAGAAATATTTAATGCTATAAAAGAGACTAATCGTCAAGTAGTTATTTTAGGTAAACGTTTAGAAACGTCTATTATAAATGCGATTGATCAAAACTATATTAACTTTGATAAAAAAAGAATAACAAGTATTCATAAATTAAAAGATCCAAATATTATTGTTTTAATATCTGATGAAAGAGAAAAACCATTTTCTAATTTAAAAAGAATTATTAGAGGTTATGATAAATTTATTACATTAAATGAAAGTGATACAGTAGTTTTTGCTTCACCTATATACGATGGGATGGAAAAAACTGCAACAACATTATTTGATAATATAGCTAAAAAAGGTTGTGACTTAATAACTATGTCAAATAAAAAATACTTATCACTTCATGCATCTAGTGAGGATTTAATGATGATGTTATCACTATTGAATCCAAAGTATTATTTTCCAGTTATTGGAGAATACCGTCATCAAGTAGCTAATGCATCAGTTGCAAAAGCAGTAGGATATAGTGATGATAACATTATCCTAAACTTAAATGGCCAAGTTGCTTCATTTGTAAATGGGAATTTAACTAATGATAATAAAGTTATTAAAGTTAATGACATCTTAATTGATGGTAAGACTGTTGGAGATATCGGAGAACTAGTTATTAAAGATAGAGAAATGCTTGGAGAAAGTGGTATTATTTTAGTTAATGTCGTTTTAGATAAAAAGACAAAAGAAATACTATATGGACCTGAAATTGTTGCAAAAGGTTTTGTTAACGTTAAAGAAAACACTACTATATTAGAAGAAGCGACTAAGTTATGTTCTAAAATAGTGAAAGAAAATACTAAACAAGGGTATGCTGATTATAGTAAAATTAAAAACCAAATTAGAGACCAAGTGGGTAAATATTTTTATGAAGAAACAGAATCTAAACCTGTTATCTTATCAATAATAAATGAAATTTAAGCTTCGGCTTATTTTTTTTACAATTTTATCACAATATAAACAAGTTAGTTTCATAAAACAATTATATAATGTTAATACAAGAGGAGGTGATATATAAGTAAGAAAAATTCAGGAACAAAACTTAGTGCTGTAAAAGGCAATTTACAATAAATACTTCTATCAAAAAAAACAGATCATAACTCCGAACTGTTAAAAAGCCAATTTGGCTTTTTTTTTATTCATAGTTTATAGTAGGAATTAAATCATCTAAGTTATTACTAGTAGTTGGTTCAGTTCCTTTTATATAATATAATATAGTTGGATTTTTAGTTGTATCTGTTGCTAATTTTCCAGTGATGGGGTCTGATAAAACTCCGACCACATTTTTAGGGATTTCATACCAATTATCCTCTTTTATGGGTGTTGCCTTTTCAATTATACTTGCCCACATTTCTTTATTTAAGGTAGAATCCCCATATTCTAATTGTCTATTATCATCATAACCTGACCAAATTCCTACTACTAAATCTTTATTATATCCAAAGGCTAAATGATCATAATCAGTTGTTCCTGTTTTAATAGCGTATTTTTTTGTTAGTTCATGGCTTATTCCATAAGCAGTGGGATAAGAATAATCAATGAAATTAGAACTAGTCGCGTTTGCTAATAATTCATTTACTATAAATGTGATACTTTTATTTAAGACAGTTTCTTTTTCTGTGTAATGCTCGTATAAAACATTACCATGAACATCTTCAACTTTACTAATAAAGTAAGGTTCTATTTTCTCACCCTCATTAGCCAGAGTTCCATAAGCACTAGTCATTTGAAGTAAACTAATTTCTTGACTCCCAAGAGCTAGGGAAGGAATAGAGTCTAACTTAGTTGAAACGCCAACTCTTTCCATGGTGTTGACTAAGTTCTCTTCACCTAAAAATAAATGTGTTTTAACAGCGTATATATTATCTGAATATGCTAGGGCGCTAGCCATAGAAATAGAAGAGTTTGGATATAAATCGCCAAAATTAGTTGGGGCATAAGTTTCATCTTCATTAAAAACAAAAGTTGTTTTTTCACTAGTGAAATTAGTGCTTGCTGTAAATCCGTTTTCCAATGCTGAATAATATAAAAATGGTTTTAAAGTCGAACCTACCATTCTAGAATCATACATAGCTCTATTATATTGACTTGTACTATAATTCTTACCACCTGTTAAAGCTAAGACTTTGCCGGTAGCTGGTTCTATTATTACACTGGCTACTTCTATTTCATTGTCTTCTGTAATTTTTTCATTGATTGTATCTTCGATTGCTTGTTGGGCCGTTAAATCTAAGTTAGTATATATTTTTAAACCGCCAGTAGTTAAAAACGAAGTAGGGATTGAGTCTATTTTTTTTAGTTCTTCAATAACGACATCTTTATAATATGATGTAGAATATAATTCTTTATCGTCAGTCACATTATAAACTAGGTCTAAATTTAATGCTTCATTATATTCAGTATTAGTGATGTATTCGTCTCGCAACATAGATTTTAAAACAATATTTTGTCTCTGCTTGGAAGCTTCTACATTGATAAACGGGGAATATTTAGAGGGATAATTGGGAATTCCTGCTAACATAGCAGCTTCTGCTAAGTTTAAATCGGACGCACTTTTATTGAAATAGTGTTTACTTGCATTTTCAATTCCAAAAACTCCACCATAATTTATTGTATTAACATAACCTTCTAATATCTCCTCTTTTGAATAGTGAACTTCTAATCTAACTGTTAACCAAGCTTCACTTATTTTTCTTTCTAAGGTTTGATCAAAATCTAAAAATAAATTCTTTGCATACTGTTGTGTGATAGTCGAGGCACCTTGGGTTGTGTCGCTTTGTAAATTTGACACAAATGCGCTGGCAATTCTTAAAAAGTCAAATCCTTGATGGGTAAAAAAATTCTTATCTTCTGTTGCAACAGTTGCGTTAATAATATTAGGACTTAACTCTTCATAACTAATCCAATCATCAGAACCAACTAATAAGTTATCTTTATTATCATAGAAGTAAAAACTATTTGCGTTATTTAGTGTTAATTTGGGATTAAACCATGCATATAAATAAATCCCGCTATATATTAAAGCAGGAATTAAAACTATAATTAAAAACCATTTTATCTTTTTCATATTCTCACCAATATTAGTATTGGAAAAAAATCAAAAATTATAAATAAAATTACTCTGTTTTTTTATTTATTCCTAAAATACTTCCAATAATACTACTTATTAATATAATGATAAAATTAAATATGTTGGCTAAAATGAATTCTTGAAATAAAATTAAATTGACAATAATTAAAGAAAGTATACTTAAAAATCCAAATTTCAAACCTACTAACCATCCTTTATTTAATGATTTTTTACCTAGCGTATATCCACCAATTACAAATGAAATAAATGGTATTACATAAAATAAGTAATTTAAAATATTTAGATTTAAAATACTAAAATAATTTAAGATTGTTATAATTAAAGTTAATGCTGTAATAAAACCGTAACTTATTAACAAAGATTTTCCTGCATTTTTAAAAAAAATCATAATATCACCTAATAAAATTTATGTATTGTATAAATTTATATGACTACTACATAATAGAGTAGGTGATTATATGTATACAACAATTATTTTTAAAACCGTAATATTATATGTCTTTATAGCTATCGCTTACCGGATTATGGGGAAAAAAGAAGTGACTCAGCTAAGTATAATTGATTTAATTGTTTCTATTTTAATAGCAGAACTAGCCGCTATGAGTATTGAAGAAACAAATAGATCAATATTTATTTCAATCGTTCCTATATGTATATTAGTAGTATTAGAAATAGGGTTAAGTTTTATTCAACTTAAAAGTGATAAGTTTAGAAAACTAATTGATGGTAATCCTAAATTATTAATTAATAAAGGAAAACTAGTTTTCAAAGAAATGAAAAACCTAAGATACAGTTTAGATGACTTATTAACTCAGTTAAGGGAACAGGGCGTGAAATCAATAGAAGATGTCAATTATGCCATACTAGAAAATAGCGGTAAATTATCTGTGTTTACAGATAATGATACATACCCGTTACCTATAATTTTAGACGGTAAGATAGATTTAGATGTCGTTAAAGCTTTAAAAAAAGATATAAACTGGGTATACGAAGTACTTATGAAAAACAAAATTGAATTAAAAGAAGTTTTTTATGCTTTTTATACTAAGAAAAAAACATATATAATAAAAAAAACAATTGACTAAAACCTCTAATATATGGTATTATATTGGTCCAGGTGGTTAATATGAATAAAATATATAATAAATTTCAAATATCATCATTATATTTTGGTGAGGTAGCAGGGAGAAATCGCGTTATTAATAAAATTAATGATGAACTTTATTATGAACTTGAAAGTGATTTGATTTATTCTACTAAAACAGTTAAAATAATAGAAAAAATTACGTTAATAGATGTTATTAAAGAATATAACATGGGATATCTACTATATGACATTAATGGACAAAAAAAAGAATTTATTACACGAGAAGAAGTAGAAGACATAAAAAGATATATTTATAAACAAAGAACTAATGGTAAGTTAAAGGCTGCTAAAATTAGAAAAATGATTTTTAATGCGGCAAGATATAGTTTTATTTGTATGCTTAATACTAGTGATTTAGCCATAACAGCCGTAAAATTAAACAAGGTTACTAATGATTTAACATCTTATATAATGAAGTGTTTATATAAAGGAAAAAATTCTGTTAGAATTATTAAAAGAGATAATACAATAGATGAACAATTAGCTAGTATTTTAAGACATCATAAAATAACTGAGGAAAGATTTGGTGAATTTGATATAAGTTTTAATATTTCAGAAGATACTATTGATGTATTTAGCTCAAAATCACAAAAAATCATTAATTTTAAAATTTAAGTTGACATATAGTTATATATGTAGTACAATTATATACGTAAAGGAAAGCGAGTATCCAACTCCACCCGATAACCTAAGTTATGGGTAAAAAGCCAAAGATTATATATTAAATATAAGACTTTTGTTTTTTTCAGTGGATACTTTGTATCTACTTTTTTATTGGAGGTGGCTAGTTATAGCAAATAAAGAAAAGGATTTGTATATTAACGGACAAATTAGAGCGAAAGAAGTAATGGTAATTGGACCAAAGGGTGAGCAACTAGGTTTAAAACAATTGAAAGATGCTCAAACATTAGCTTCTTATGCAGGATTTGACTTAGTATTAATCAATCCTAATAGTAATCCGCCGGTTTGTAAAATCATGGATTACAACAAATTTAAGTATGAAAGTAAGAAAAGAACAAAAGAAAACTTAAAGAAACAAAGAGAAACAAATTTCGAATTGAAAGAATATCGCTTATCAGTAACAATTGATATTCATGATTTTGAAACAAGAGTTAGAAATAGTTCTAAATACTTAGAAAAAGGACACAAAGTTAAAGCTTCAATCAGGTTCAAAGGAAGAGAGATGGCTCATCCTGGTTTAGGGAAAGAAGTATTGCTTAAATTCGCAACATCACTTGATAGTGTATCTGATATTGAACAACAACCAAAATTAGAGGGGCGTGTAATGAGTATATTACTAACGCCAAAGAAATAGGAGGAATTATGCCAAAATTAAAAACACATAAAGGTATGAGTAAAGTTTGTAAAGTAAGACCAGGAGGAAGTATTAAAATTGGTGCTTCTGGTGCAAGACACAATACAGGTAAAAAAAGTTCGGCTTCAAGTCGTAAAAAAAGAAAAGGTTCTACATTAAGTAATAGTGATTACAAAAGAATCAAAACATTAATATAGGAGGTAAATTATGGCAAGAGTTAAAGGTGGCACAATTAGTCGTGCTAGACATAAAAAAGTTTTAAAACAAGCTAAAGGGTATTTTGGAAGTAAACATAGATTATACCGTACAGCACATGAACAAGTTATGCATTCAGGTAAATATGCATACAGAGATAGAAAAAATAAGAAAAGAGATTTCAGAAAATTATGGATTACTCGTATCAATGCAGCATGTAGAATGAATGATATTAGTTATTCAAAATTTATTAACGGATTAACAAAAGCTAATATTTTAATTAACAGAAAAATGTTATCAGAATTAGCGATTGATAATGAAAAAGGATTTGCAGAATTAGTAAAAGTAGCAAAAGATGCACTAGAAGGTAAAGTTGCAAAAACAGTTGCTAAAAAAGAAGTTAAAGAAGAAACTGCAAAAGTAGCTAAAAAAGAAACTGTAAAAGAAACAAAAAAAGAAGAAGTTAAATCTGATTTAGGTAGTAAAACAGTAGCTGAATTAAAAGCATTAGCAAAAGAAAAAGGAATTGAAGGATACACTTCAATGAAAAAAGCTGAATTATTAGACGCTTTAAAATAATCACAAATATGGATTTTCAACCCCGTGTGCTTAAAATAAGTGGGGTGATTGTAAAAATATTTGATAGTAATAACAAAAGGAGGAATTATATATGGCAGTAGTGTCAATGAGTTATTTATTAGAATCAGGTGTACATTTTGGACACCAAACAAAAAGATGGGACCCAAAAATGAAGGAGTATATTTATACTTCAAGAGATGATATTTATATTATCGATTTACAAAAAACAGCAAAGAAAATCGAAGAAGCTTATGTTGCATTAAAACAAATAGCAGCAGAAGGTGGAAAAGTAATTTTTGTTGGAACTAGAAAACAAGCAGCAGAAGCTTGCAAAGAAGAAGCAATTAGATCTAATTCTTATTATGTAACTGAAAGATGGTTAGGGGGAACTTTAACTAACTTTAAAACTATTAGAAGAAGAGTTAAAAGATTAGAAGATATTGAAAGAATGGAAACAGATGGAACTTTTGATGTATTACCTAAAAAAGAAGTTATTGGACTAAAAAAAGAACATGCTAAGTTAAATACTTTATTATGTGGTATTAGAGAAATGCATAAATTACCGCAAGCTATGTTTATTGTTGATCCATCAAAAGAAATTATCGCAATTAGAGAAGCAAAAAGATTAAATATACCAGTATTTGGTATCGTTGATACTAATTGTAATCCAGATGTTGTTGATTATGTAATCCCAGCAAATGATGATGCGATTAGAGCTGTTAAACTGATTTCAAGTGTTATGGCAAATGCAATCATTGAAGCTAATGGTGGAGAAATCATCGATTATGTTTCAGAGAGAAAAGAAGAAAATGCTAACGAAGTTATGCAAAAAGCTCTTGAAACAGTTAAGAAAAAAGATGATAGACAAAGAAATAACAGACCAAGAAGAGATAGACCAAATTTTGATAGA
>CAYJPP010000010.1:0-6261 GCA_964372175.1 uncultured Muribaculaceae bacterium | reverse complement strand
TGATAGATCAAATAGAGAATATGTAAGACCAAATAGAGAAAATGATAAAGTCGCTTCAAGACCAGTGGTTAAAGAAAATGCTGAAAAAGTTGCTCCAAAACCAGTGGTTAAGGAAGAAACTGTAAAAGAAGTTAAAGTTGATTTATCTACTAAAACAGTTGCTGAATTAAAAGTGATAGCAAAAGAAAAAGCTATTGAAGGATATACTTCAATGAAAAAAGCTGAATTAGTAGAAGCTTTAAAAGGAGAATAATATGGTAAGTGCAAGTTTAGTAAAAGAATTACGTGAAGCAACAGGTGCAGGAATGCTTGATTGTAAAAAAGCCTTAGAAGAATGTAATGGCTCTATTGAAGAAGCAACTACATGGTTAAGAGAAAAAGGTATTAGTAAAGCTGCTAAAAAATCTGACCGTATTGCAGCCGAGGGTTTAGCTAGTGTTTTAATAGAAGGAAATACAGCTGTTGTAGTAGAAATCAATTCTGAAACAGACTTTGTTGCTAAAAATGAAGCGTTTGTTACAATGGTTAATGTTATAGCTGAAACTATTTTAAAAAGTAATGTTGAATCGGTTGAAGACGCTAATGCTCTTGAAACTAGTGATGGTGTTACAATTGAACAGTTAGTTATTAATAATACTGCTAAAATTGGTGAAAAATTATCATTTAGAAGATTTGAAAAAATTACTAAAAATGATAATCAAGCATTCGGTTCATATTTACATATGGGTGGAAAAATAGCTGTATTAACAGTTTTAAACGATACAACAGATGAAGTAGCAAAAGATGTTGCTATGCATGCTGCTGCTATGAATCCAATTGCAGTTAAAAGAGAAGATGTTTCAACTGAATTAATCGCAAAAGAAAGAGAAATTGCTCGTGAAATTGCTATTAATGAAGGTAAAAAAGAAGAAATGTTAGATAAAATTGTTGATGGAAAAATCAATAAATTTTATAAGGATTCGTGTTTAGAAGAACAAATGTTTATTAAAGATGATAGCTTAACAGTAGCTAAATATGTTGCTAATAATGGTGGTTCAGTTGCTACTATGATTAGATTTGCTGTTGGTGAAGGTATCGAGAAAAAAGAAGAAAATTTTGCAGAAGAAGTTGCAAAACAAATTAAAGGCTAATTTAGTCTTTTTTTTATACACTTTTTTAATTTAATTACATAAACTGTAATAGGTGATTTACATGGTTAAATTAGATCAGTTTAAAGAGTTTGTTAAGAAAAATCCTAAGTTACTTAAATATGTAAAAAATGGAGAAAGTTCGTGGCAAAAATTTTATGAAATATATGATATATATGGTGAGGATAATGAGGTTTGGAAAGAGTATTTAACTGAGGCTGCTGTTGCAACTGCTAGTACAGCTTCAATATCTGATTTGTTGGGATGGTTTAAAAATATTAATATGGATTCTGTTCAATCAGGGGTTTCAAATTTACAAAAAGTATTAGGTGTAGTTCAAGGTTTATCTTCAAAAGATGAAACACCTGCAAAAGAAGCAGAATACAAACCTAGACCCTTGTATAAACATTTTGATGATTAATGGTATTAGATTTACAGTATAAATTAAAAAGCAATCCCAACTATATTAAGTATCTAAGAGAAAATTCTCATTGGTATAAAACTCTAAATAGAAATCCTTCTAGTTTCAATATGTTTGAAGAAGAAGTGAAAACTAACTATAAATTAAGACCTACTGATAAGTTATCAAAGGCGCTGGATACTTTTGATATGATTCAAACTGTTATATTGTCTTTAAAATAAAAAAAATACTAATTACTAGTATTCTCTTTTAAACTTTCTGCATTAGCAGTTTTTTCATTTTCTATACTTGCTAATAGTAAGGCAACTTCTTTTGCAAAGTCACTGTCTAGTGCGTGAATCATCTAATTTCCCCCTAAGTGGTAGATATTATATACTATTTAGTTAAACTTGTCAACAAAAATATTGGAAAACATAAAATTATAGTGGTGGGAATATGTTATTTAAAAATATAAAATCATACATATTAGAAGAAGATTTTAAGTTTATATTTAGTAATAATAAAATTGATGTTATAAATTATACCTCTATACCACATTTTGATAGCGAAAAAATAATTGTTACTAATGAAACTAACGATATAATAATTAAAGGTAAAAACTTAGTTATTTCAAAATTGTTAAATAAAGAAATTATGATTGAAGGTAAGATTCAAAATATAGAATTTAGGTGATTATATGTTTACCAATAAAGTTTTAGTGAAAGTAGTAGGCAAAAATATTGAACGTTTTATTAAAAGGTTAGTTACAAATAAAATAGAACTATTGAAAATAAAACGTACAAAATATAATGAATGTTTTATTTTAGTATATAAAAATGATTATGAAAAAGTGATAGAATTAAAAACTATTTACGATGTTACAGAAGAAGAAATTTATGGTATAATAAGGGTATGGCAAGTAATTAATTTGTATAAGATAATTATTATATCAGGAATCATTGTAACTTTTATTTTTATTTTACTTAGTAATATAATCTTTACTGTTGAAGTAATTCACTCAGATAGTGAAATAAGAATGATTATTAAAGATGAGTTAGAAAAATATGGTATTCAAAAATACGGCTTTAAAAAAAAATATAATGATTTACAAATAATTAAAACCAATATTTTAGAAAAATATAAAAACAAAATAGAGTGGTTAGAAATAGTAGAAGATGGTACAACTTATATTATTAGAGTTGAAGAAAGAATAATATTAGAAAAGCCTGATGAACTTCAACTGCAAAATGTAGTTAGTGAAAAAGATGCTTTGTTATTAAAAATTGAATCTATTAGTGGGCAAGTTATTAAAGAAGTAAATTCGTTTGTCAAAGAAAATGAAGTTATTATATCTAGTGATATCACATTAAATGATGAAATAAAAAATCGAGTACCAGCTAATGGGAAAATATATGGTGAGGTATGGTATACTATAACTGTTAATTACCCCTTTATATATAATGAATTAATGGAAACTACAAATTATTCAAATGTATATACACTTCAAATATTTAATAAAACTTATGAACTAAATGGGAAATTTGAAAATAAAAAGATAGATAATAAAGTTATATACAATCATTTATTTTTGCCGATATCATTTAATTTCCAAAAACAAAAAGAAGTAATTATTATTGATGAGGAACTTACTTATGAAGAAGCGTATAATAAAGGGCATGAAAAAGCTATTAAACAAATGGAAGAATCTTTAAATGATGATGAATATATATTAGAAAGTAAAGTAATAAAAAGTAGTTCTGATTTAAATAGTGTTGAATTAATTGTATTTTTTTCAGTATTTGAAAACATAACAAAATATGAGATAGTGGAGGTAATAAATGATTTACCATGATATAATAAGAGGTATACTTGATGCCACATGGCCAGTTTTACTTATTTGTTCTATTATAGCAATTTGCTTTAAATTATATGATTTATTAATAAATAAGAAAAAATTAATATTATATAAAGAAATACTATATTTGGCTTTTATAATTTATTGCATTTGCTTGTTTCAAACTGTTACATTTCAAGATGTTAGTTGGTCGACTAGTAATATAACGCCTTTTAAAGAAATATTTAGATATGAATTTGGAAGTAATTATTTTTTTAGAAATGTTGTTGGCAATATAGTGATGTTCATACCACTAGGATTTTTTTTAAGTTATTTTTTGAAAATTAAAAATTTTTTATATTTAATTATTATGTGTCTCATAATTTCTGTTTCAATTGAGATAACCCAATTATTAATTGGACGAGTATTTGATGTAGATGATTTGGTATTAAATGTGATAGGTGGTTTATTAGGATATGGTTTATTTTATGTACTAAATAAACTAAAAATATATATAAATGATAAAATATGTAATATAATTGTTATTATTATATTATTTATTATTGGCATTTACTTAGGAGGTTTATATGTTTGATATAATTAATGAAGTAGGACAAGCCTTTGATTATGAAAAGGATATTGAAAGTGTTTTATTAAAACTAACAGAAGAGTTTGATTTGAATTCTAGTATTTTTAATGTAATAATAGTTACTGATGAAAAAATAAAAGAGATAAATAAAGAATATAGAAATAAAGATAAAGTAACAGATGTTATTAGTTTTGCTCTAAATGATACTAAGGATATAGAAATGCCTATTAAAATGCTTGGTGATGTGTACATATCTTTTGATAGGGCAAAAGTTCAAGCGATAGAGTATAAACATAGTTTAAAAAGAGAACTAGCTTTTTTAACGGTACATGGAATGCTTCATTTATTGGGATATGACCATATGAATGATGAAGATGAAAAAGCTATGTTTTTGAAACAAGAAGAAATATTAAATGAATTAGGAATTAATAGAGGTGAGATATGAGAAGTGGATTTGTAAGTTTGGTAGGAAGACCAAATGTTGGTAAAAGTACATTATTAAATAGTTTAGTGGGGAAGAAAGTAGCAATAACTTCAAATAAACCTCAAACAACAAGAAATATTATTCAAGGTATCTATAATGAGAAAGATTGCCAAATTGTTTTTGTTGATACACCTGGTATACATAAACCAGTTCATAAATTAGGTAAGTATTTAAATAGACAAGCTTATTATTCAATAGATGATGTTGATGTAGTGGTTTTTTTAGCAGATGCATCAGATGTATTAGGGAAAGGAGACATGTTTGTTCTAGAAAGATTAAAAGAAACAAATAAAAAAGTTATATTAGTTTTAAACAAAGTAGACAGAATTCCTAAACCAGAAGTATTGCTTAAAATAGATGAATATAAGGATTTATATCCATTCGAACAAATAGTGCCTTTATCAGCTTTAAAAAAGGATAATATAGATTCGTTAATTAATGTTTTAAAACAATATTTACCAGATAATGTAAAATATTTTGAGGATGATCAAGTAACAAATAAAAGATTAGAATTCGTAATTGCTGAGACAATTAGGGAAAAAGTATTTAATTTAACTGATGAGGAAGTTCCTCATTCAATTACATGTGTTGTTGATGATTTAAAAAAAGATAAAGATAAATATATAATAACTGCATCTATTATTGTTGATAGAGATGCCTTGAAAAAAATAATAATTGGAAAAAGTGGTAGTAAAATAAAAAATATTGGAATTAAAGCAAGAAGGGAATTAGAAGAATTGCTGCAAGGTAAAATTTATTTAGATTTATTTGTCAAAACAATTAAAAAATGGCGCGATAAAGAAAAGTATTTACAAGAATTTGGATTTACTGAGATTGATAGTGAATAAAAAAATAAATAAGTTTCATAATTAAATAGGTGATTAAAATGAAAAAAGAATTATTATGGGACTTATTTAAAAAAACGGGTAAAATTGAGTATTATCTGAAATACAAAAAGGAGAAGTAATATGAGGTGTAGTAATTGCTTGAAACAGTAGAAGGTATTATAATAACTACTATTGATTACAAAGAAAGTAGTTTAATATTAAATATAATAACTAAAAAATATGGATTAATAGGGGTTATTTCCAAGGGGTGTAAAAAAATAAAGTCTCCTCTTCGTAGTGTTTCTACTAAAATGACTTATGGGAATTTTAATATTATATATAAAAATTCTAAGTTATCAATTTTAAACAGTGTTGATGTAATAGATAATTTTAAGAATATAAAAAAAGATATAACTAAAATAAGTTATTCTGCTTATTTACTAGAACTTACTAATCAAGTTTTAAAAGAAAATAATGATAGTTCAATTTATGGATTATTAATAACTGGATTAAAAAAAATAGATGAAGGTTATGATCCATTAGTGATTTTAAATATAATTGAATTGAAATATTTAGAGTACCTAGGGGTTATGCCTAGTTTAGATAGTTGTTATATATGTGGAAACAATGAAGTTGTTACAGTTTCAAATGGTGGTTATGTTTGTAATAATTGTTTAACTAATGAAAAAATAGTTAGTACTAAAACAATTAAATTACTTAGAATGTTTTACTATGTTGATATTACTAAGATAAGTAATATTGATATTAGTGTAGAAGTTAAAAAAGAAATAAACAACTTTCTAAATGAATATTATAGTATGTATACAGCAATATATTTGAAAAGTAAGAAGTTTATTGACAATTTACTCAAACTAGATGATAGTTCATTGAATAAATGAATTATTTTTTTATAAAAAAAAACTTACTTTCGTAAGTTACATTTTAATTTGGTGACCAGTACGGGATTCGAACCCGTGAATGCTGCCGTGAAAGGGCAGTG
>CAYJPP010000009.1:8159-34179 GCA_964372175.1 uncultured Muribaculaceae bacterium | reverse complement strand
AAGAGTAATAAACCAATGTTCCACGTGAAACATATAGAAAAAACTTGAAGAAACAACTTAAATGTTATATATTATAAATGCGCAACATTTATGTTTGAACCAGGTCAGAGTTGGAAGACAGCAGCCTTAAAAACCTCTAAATGTGTGTGCTTTTTTTGTAGGTGATAAAATGGAAGAATATATGATGTTAGCTTTGAAGGAAGCGGAAAAAGCTCTAAAAAAAGATGAAGTACCTATTGGGTGTGTAATTGTAAAAAATGATGTAGTTATAGCTAAAAGCCATAATATGAAAGAAAAGTATAAAAGCATTCTTGAACACGCTGAATTGAACGCAATTGCCATAGCGAGTAAAAAACTTAAAAACTGGCGATTAATTGATTGTGATGTATATGTTACGAAACAGCCTTGCGACATGTGTATGGCTGCATTAAAACAAGCAAGAGTTAAAAGAGTAATATATGGTTTAAGTAATGACGATAGGAAAATAAATAAGGATATTGAATTAATTGGTGGCTGTTTGGAACATCAATGTCATATTCTTATAAAGAATTTTTTTGAATTAAAGAGAAATAAATAGATGTTAATATGATATAATATTTCATGGAAGGAGATTTGTATGTATCAAGCATTATATAGAAAATATAGACCTAAAAAATTAGATGACATGATTGGTCAACATGTGGCAATAAGAATATTGAAAAATAGTATCAAGAACTGTATGCTTAGCCATGCATATATATTCTCAGGACCAAGAGGAAGCGGAAAAACCAGTGCTGCTAAAATAATAGCTAACATAGTTAATTGTAAAAGTTCTAATAATGATGAAATATGTGGCGAGTGTGTCTTTTGTACACAAAAAGAGGAACAGAAATTGGACATAATTGAAATTGATGCAGCTTCTAACAACGGCGTTGATGAAATAAGAGAGATTAATAATAAAGTAAAACTCTCACCAGCCCTTGGGAAATATAAAATATATATAATAGATGAAGTTCATATGCTTACAATCGGAGCATTCAACGCTTTATTAAAAACGCTAGAAGAACCACCAGCTCATGTTATATTTATATTGGCGACGACTGATCCACAAAAGATACCTGTTACTATATTATCAAGATGTCAAAAAATAGAATTTAAAAGAATTGATAATGAATCAATGAAAAGTGGTTTGTTAAAAATAACAGAACAAGAAAATATTAAAATAGAAGATGATGTTTTAACTGAAATATGTAGATTATCTGACGGTGGGATGAGAGATGCCATTAGTTTATTGGATCAATTAACTTTATATGCAACAGATTCAGGAAATATAAGTATTAATGATTTATACGAAATGGTAGGAATATTAACAAATGAAGATCTAGAAAGTGTTATAAGCCTACTATATGAAAGTAACTTATCAGAGTTATTATTAAAGATAGATGAGTTTGAAAATAATGGTAAAAACATTGTTAAAATAAATGAACAGTTAATAACAAAACTTCGAGAGCAATTGTTAGAATCAGGTAAGAAAAATATCTCGAATCAAATTGAAATTATAAATGAACTTAGTATTAGTTTGGGGGAAATGAGAAAATTTAATAACCCAAAATTGCTGTTTGATTTAGCTATCATTAAATTAATGAACAAATTGGGAAATAATTTGGTTGACGTAAATGCAAAAACAACCTCAAAAGCAATTGAGCCAAATAATACAAGGGAATTAGAAATCAAAGTTGACGAGTTAAGTGTTGATACGCTTTCTGAGGAAAATAAATCTTTGTCAAATAAAGGACAAGATTTTATTTCCCGGGAAATTAAAAATAACGAAAAAAATAATGACTTATATGAAACATTTATTAATACAAGAGTTGATAATACACTTGCAAATTTTGAAAAAAAGTTACTATTAGAAATACAGGCAAACTTCAAATCAATTGACGAGTATCTTCATGATGAACAGTATAAGCGAATAACACCGATTTTAGTAGATGGAAAAATAAAGGCTGTTGGAAACAATTACGGTATATTTGTTTATGATGCCACATCGCTAATGGAAAAGTTTAATAATGAACTGGTAGAGATTGAAAGTTTTTTCAAACATATAACTAGTAAAGAGTTAAAATTAATAGCCATTGATGAAAAAAGATGGAATAAAGTAAAAGAAGAATTTAATAAAAAAACAAAGCAATACACATATGTTGAGGAACAAGAAAATACAGAATTTTACATATCTAAGATTTTTAATATTGAAAAACCACCAATTGAGCAATTATTTGATGGTATAATAGAATATAACTAAGAGGAGGAATAATATGAATATTCAAGCAATGATGAAGCAAGCACAAAAATTACAAAGTGAAATGATGAAAGAAAAAAAGGCGATTGATGAAACAGTATTTGAACATACTACATCATTTGTGACTGTTAAGGCTAGTGGAGATAAGAAAATTACAGACATTAAAATTGACATGACTGAAATTTCTAGCGAAGACATGGAAACAGTTCAAGATTTAATTATGATAACAGTTAATGAAGTAATGAATAAAATAGATAAACTAACAGAAGAAAAAATGGGTAAATATTCGCAAGGGTTACCTGGTTTATTTTAATGATACCTAGTGATATTATTAACCTAAAAGAGTGTTTCAAAAAGATACCAGGAATAGGTGAAAAGTCTGCCGAAAGAATGGCGTTGCAATGCCTGAACTTAGATCAAGATATCATTGATCTTTTTTCAGTCTCACTATCTAACTTAAAAGATATTAAACATTGTAGTATATGTCATAACATAACGAATGAAAATATTTGTTTATTATGTAGTGATGAAAGCAGGAATAGTAATGTACTATGTGTAGTAGAAGATTATAAAAATGTATTTCAAATAGAAAAATTAGGATTATTCAAAGGTAAGTATCATGTTTTAGGGGGGTTAATATCTCCATTAGATGATATTAATCCAGATGACCTAAATATTAAAAATTTGATTGAACGAGTAGAAAACGAAAAAATAAAAGAAATTATTTTAGTGGTAAAACCAAGTATTGAAGGAGAAACTACAACGTTATATATATCAAAATTATTAAATAATAGTGATGTAACAATATCAAAGATCGCGCATGGTATACCAATTGGAGCAGATATAGATTATGTGGATTCTTTAACGCTTGAACTAGCGCTTGATGAGCGAATAAATATTCCAAAGGAATAAATTATCCTTTATCACATATTTTATAGTGGTGATAGAGTGAAAAAAATATTGAATATATTAAAAAGAATAATTGTTAGTGCCTTTGTTTTATATGGGTACAATCTTATTGCTGTTCCGTTAGATATACTTATCCCTATAAATATATTTACAGTTTTATATATAGCTTTATTTGGAGTTCCAGCAATGTTTTCTTTAATAACAATTTTTGTGTTAGTTTTTTAAAAGGAGGAGTTATGAATATACTAGAAAATTACAAACAAATAGGAATCGTTTTTAATAACATTAAAGCAAAAGGTATTATATCTCATTCTTATATAATTGAAACATTAGACAACCCCGACGGATATGAAATCGCACAAGAATTAGCTAATATTATTTTAGAATATGATATTTTAAATAAAAATGAAAGCAGAAAACTAACAGAAGTTGAAAGCCATCCAGACTTTAAGGTAATAAACCCAGATAATAACAATATAAAAAAAGAGTCATTAATCGAACTTCAAGATGAGTTTAATAAAACAGCAATATTTGGTAAACGAAAAGTTTACATGATTAATGGAGCGGAAAAATTAAATCCCTCTTCATCAAATTCAATTTTAAAGTTTTTAGAAGAGCCCGTTAAAGGAATAACAGCAATTTTAATAGTTGCAAATAGATACCAATTATTAGAAACAATTTTATCTAGATGCCAAATAATATCTTTGAAAAGAAATAATGATAAAAGTGTTGATACTAAAAACAAATTAATAGAATTAACAACAAGTAAGGATAAAGCAGATAGTATATTTATAGATGAAGATAAAAATGCTATTGAAACAACATTAAAGTTTGTTGAGATAATTGAAAAAAACAAGATAAATGCTATTTTATATACTAATAAATATATATTTTCAAACTTTAAAGATAAGAATCAGCTTTATCAATTTATATTAGCGTTAATTTACTTTTATATGGACGTACTAAACTTAATGAATAATAGAAAAGTTGACGTGTTTCATGAATTTAAACAAAACATAGAAGACGTTATTCAAAAAAATGAAATGAAAATGATAATAAAAAAAATTGATGCACTAAATGAATGTAGAAAAAACATTAATTATAACGCTAATTTAGGGTTAGCAATCGATAAATTAATAATAGATATGGTAGGTGGATAATATGATAAATGGTATAGGCGTTTCTTTCAATGATGAAAAAAATATTATATATTGTGACGCTAATGAAATGCAAGTGAAAAAAGATATAGCGGTTGTTGTTGAAACTGATCGCGGATTACAATTTGGACAAGTAGTAGTTCCAGAGTTAAAAATGAAAAAACAAAATAATAATAAAATAGTAAGAGTTGCTACAAAAAAAGATAAACAAAAATATCAACAAAATATGGAAGAGGCATTAAACGCGCTAAAAATGTGCAACGAGCTAGTTAGTAAACATAAGTTAAATATGAACATTATAAGTTCTGATTTTACATTTGATAAAAAACAATTATTGTTTAAGTTCACAGCAGATAATAGAATTGATTTTAGAATTTTAGCAAAAGAATTAGCAACAATTTATAAGACAAGAATTGAATTAAGACAAATTGGCATTAGAGATAAAGCCAAAGAAATTGGTGGTTATGGTTCATGCGGGCAGAAACTATGCTGTTCAAGGTTTAATACTGATTTTTCAGCAGTTTCAATAAACATGGCTAAAAACCAAAATTTATCTTTAAATCCATCTAAAATTAATGGTGTGTGTGGCAGGCTATTATGTTGCTTGAAGTATGAAGATGATAATTATAAAGAGTGTAGAAAATGTGTCCCCAAATTAGGCAGTGTTGTAGATACAAATAAAGGAAAAGGCAAGGTAATTAACGTAGATGTACTAAATAAAAAATATCAAGTACAAGTTGAAAATGAAATTATTGAAATGGGAGCATGTTGTGGAAACAATCAATGACCTGTTAGGATATAAAGAAATTAAAATTTTTCAAAATACACAGATGTTTAACTTTTCATTAGATTCTGTGCTACTACCAAATTTTGTTACATTGAAAAAAGAAACAAAAAAAATAATGGATATAGGATGCGGAAATGCCCCTATTCCTTTGATATTGACAACAAAAATTGATGCACAAATAATAGGGGTAGAAATACAAAAAGATGTTAGTGAGTTAGCAATTAAATCTATTGATTATAATAATCTGAATGACAAAATTTCAATAATTAATGCAGATATTAATGAAATTTATAAACAACTTCCAACTGAATCTTTTGATACTATAACTTGTAACCCACCTTTTTTCAAAATTAATGAATTGACAAAACAAAATGAAAGCGAATATAAGAAAATAGCAAGACATGAAATAAAACTTAATTTAGAGCAGTTATGTGAAATAGCAAGGTATTTATTAAAAACGAATGGAAATATAGCAATCGTCCATCGCCCAGAAAGGTTAATTGATATTATCTCAACAATGCTAAAATATAATATTCAACCTAAAATTATTAGGTTTGTTTATCCAAAAGTAGGAAAAGATGCCAACTGCATATTAATTGAAGGTACTAAAAACGGCTTATCTGGCGTGAAAATATTAAAACCACTTTATGTTCATAATGAAGATGGCAGTTATAGTGAAGAAGTTTTAAAGTATTTTAAATAGGAGGTTATATGTCTCAAAAAAGTTATGATGACAAACCAAAATTATATTTAATTCCCACTCCAATAGGAAATTTGGATGATATAACATTAAGAACAATTAAAGTATTAAATGAAGTAGAAATTATTTTTTCAGAAGATACAAGAATAACAAGATTGTTATTAAATCATTTAGGAATTAAAAAAAAACTTATATCAAATCATAAGTATAACGAAACAGACAATAAACAAAAAATAATTGAACAATTAGAAAAAGGTTATTCGATTGGATTAGTATCTGATCGTGGAATGCCAATTATAAGTGACCCAGGTTATGAGGTAGTGAACCATGTAATATCTAGCGGTTATAACGTTATCGCATTGCCAGGTGCAACAGCTTTTGTTTGCGCTTTAATAACTTCTGGGATATCTGCTTTAAATTTTTCTTTTTATGGTTTTTTAAATAGTAAAGAAACAAAAAGAATAGAAGAGTTAAATGGCCTAAAAGAAAATAAAGAAACATTAATATTTTATGAATCGCCGCATAGACTAACCAACACACTATCTAACATGCTTACTGTATTTGGAAACAGAAGATGTAGTGTTGCAAGAGAAATTTCAAAAAAATTCGAAGAAATTTATCGCGGAAACATAGATGATATTATTGAAGAAACAAAAGATATAAAAGGAGAAATAGTTATCATTATAGAAGGTAATAACAATGTTGATGAATATGATGATTTAACTATTGAAGAGCACATAAATACATATATAAAAAACGGTTTTTCTAGTAAGGATGCTATAAAAAAAGTTGCTAAGGAAAGAAAAATAAATAAAAATGATATATATATGCAATATCACGGAAAGGAGTAACTATGAAACTAGTAGTAGGATTAGGAAATTATGGTAAAGAGTATGAAAAAACAAGGCATAATATTGGTTTTATAGCCCTTGACAATTATTTAAGCACTTTAAATTCCACTTGTACGAAAAAAAAATTTAATGGTTTATACTGTGATATAAAGTTAGACAATGAAACAATAATTTTTTTAAAGCCATTATGTTTTATGAATAATTCTGGAATTGTAATAAAACAATATTTAAAATACTTTAATATATCCCTTGATGATTTGTTAATAATATATGACGATTTAGATATTGAAGTTGGAGAATACAAATTAAAAACAGCTGGTGGAACAGCTGGTCACAACGGACTAAAAAGTATTGAAGAAAACTTGCAAACTAAAAATTATAAGCGTATAAAAATAGGCATTTCTAAAAATAATATTGATAAAGCAGATTATGTTCTAGGGAAGTTTAACAAAGAACAGTATGAAAATATTTTGAAAATATTACCAACAATAAATTTAATATTAACAGATTATACAAAAATGACTTTTGAAAATTTAATGAATAAATATAATTAGGAGCCAAGATGCATCAATTAAAAGAACAATGTACAGGATATAACAATATTTGTGGGATAGTGGATGAGCTAAAATGTACATATATAAAAGAATTATATAAGGACAAAACTAGTATCTTAATAGTTTGTAACAATTTATATTCAGCTACAAAACTATTCAATATGATGAAAAACTATACTGACAATGTATGGTTTTTTCCCATGGATGATTTTTTAACTAGCGAAATAATTGCTGCTAGCCCAGAACTTAAAGTAACAAGATTAGAAGTATTGGATAAAATAAAAGAAAAAACACCAAAAATTATTGTCACAAATTTGATTGGATATGTTAAACGGCTGCCAAAACCAGACAAATTTTATAATTCTTATATAAATATTAAAGTTAATGATGAATATAAAATTAATGATTTAGTTGAAAAATTAATTGAAACTGGTTATATTAAAGAAACAATTGTAAACAAATCAGGCGAAATAGCGATTAGAGGTTTTGTTGTCGATATATTTCCAATTGGTAAAACTAATCCTGTTCGGGTTGAATTTTGGGGAGATGTAGTTGAATCAATTAGAGAATTTGATGTTGATTCACAATTAAAAGTAAGTAACATTTTAGAACTAACTGTAATGCCAAATAGTGAATTAGGGAATGAAGTGTCACTTGGAGAATATTTGGAAGACTATCAAATTATTTTTAATGAGTATGAAGAAGTTAAAGATTCTTATGATGTACTTATTAACGAAATAAAAGACTATTATCTTGATAAAGAAGAACCAATTAAAGATAATTTTATTAGTGAGTTAGTTATAAAAGATAGCGATATAAATTTATCAGAAGTAGATAGTAGGTTTTTAATAAAAAAAATAAACATAAATTCGTATATGCTTCAAAATGATTTTACTAAAATAGATAATGTCAAAAAAAACATAGATAAATATGTTACCAAGTATAAATACGCTGTTATTTGCGTTTCAAATCGTTATTTAGCAAATAAAATAATAGAAACTATGAATGATGACAAGTATATATTAACGGATTTTAAAAATATAGAATCTGGTAAAGTCAACATAATTATCCACACAATAACTCATGGTTACATATATAATGATTTTGTTGTAATAAGTGAAAATGAAATATTTAACAGGCAAACCAAGTATTCACAATACAAGTCCAAATTTAAACAAGGAACAAAAATAAAAGACTTGTCTAAGTTAGAAATAGGAGACTTTATTGTCCACAGCGCATATGGAATAGGAAAATATTGTGGTATAAAAACATTGATCAAAAATGATATGAAGAAAGATTATATTCAACTTGAATATCGAGATAGTGATAAACTATATATTCCAGTAGAAAATGTTGAATTTATTAGTAAATATGCAAGTAATGATAGCATAACTAAGTTAAGTAAACTGGGGAGTGAAGAATGGGCTAAAACCAAGTTGAAGGCTAGGAAAAAAGCACATGATATGGCTGATGAGTTGTTAAAACTATATGCTATTAGAGAATTAAAAGAAGGGTTCGCGTTTCAAGAAGATGATCAACTTCAATATCAATTTGAAAATGAGTTTAAACATACTGAAACAAAAGATCAGCTAAAAGCAATAGATGAGATAAAAAAAGACATGGAAAAACCTCATCCCATGGATAGATTGTTATGTGGAGATGTTGGTTATGGAAAAACAGAAGTCGCATTTAGAGCAATATTTAAAGCGGTTTTAAGTGGGAAACAAGCTGCACTATTATGCCCTACAACAATACTAGCGTCTCAACACTATCAAAGTGCTCTTGAAAGATTTAAATCATTTCCGATTAGAATTAGATTATTAAATAGATTTGTAAGTTCTAAAAAAATAAGCCAAATAATTAAAGAACTAATATCTGGAGAAGTTGATTTATTGATAGGAACTCATAAAATATTAAATGAAAAAATAAATTTCAAAGACTTAGGATTGTTGGTAGTAGATGAAGAACAGCGGTTTGGAGTTAAGCAAAAAGAACAAATAAAAAAGTTAAAAGAAAACATTGATATATTAACTTTATCAGCCACCCCTATACCTAGAACTTTAAATATGTCGCTAGCAGGATTAAGAGATTTTTCCAATATAGAAACCCCGCCAATTAATAGGTATCCAGTTCAAACATATGTCTTGATTGAAAATGAAAAAATAATTAAAGAATCGATATATAAGGAACTATCTAGAAATGGACAAATATTCATTTTATATAACAGTGTAGAAAACATTGAGGAAAAAGCGAATGAAATACAAAATATAGTTCCAGATGCTAGAATAATTTTCGCACATGGACGTATGGATAAAAACGTTTTGGAAGATATAATGTTTAAATTTATTAACAAAGAGTATGATGTACTTATTTGTACTACCATAATTGAAACAGGTATAGACATACCTAATGCTAATACCTTGATAATCTTAAATGCAGATAAACTAGGATTATCGCAACTTTATCAATTACGAGGAAGAGTAGGCAGAACTGATAGATTAGCTTATTGTTATTTAATGTATAATGAAAATAAGCTATTAACAGAAATAGCAGTTAAAAGATTAAATACAATTAAAGAATTTACAGAATTAGGAAGCGGCTTATCCATATCGTTACGGGATTTATCAATAAGGGGAGCAGGAAATTTATTAGGGAGCAGTCAATCAGGCTTTATCGATGAAATAGGTATAGAATTATTTACTAAGATGCTAAAAGAAGAAATTGATAGATTAAAAGGGAAAATAATAGTTGAAAAAGAAGAAAAACAAAAACCGCTAATAGATGTTGAAACAACTGTTTCAGATGAATATGTAAGCGAGCAAGATTTGAAAATAGAAATTCACAAAATGATAAACGAAGTAAATTCGTATGAAAAATTAGTTGAAGTAAAAGAAAAATTGGAAGATAGATTTGGTAAAATTAATGAAAATTTATTAATCTATATGCACGAAGAGTGGTTTCAAGCGATTGCCAGTAAATTGGGAATTACCCAAGTTAGGCAAACAGAAGATTATATTGATATTATTTTAAACAAAGAACTTACTGGGAAATTAAATGGACAATTTTTATTTTTAGAATCTATGAAAATACATAAAAGTTTTAAATTTAGACAACAATTTACTAACTTAATAATTTCTCTTCCAATAAAAAATTTAGATAAGCATTTTATATATTATTTAGTTGACATAATATTAGTAATAGAAAAGGCAATTTAATTGTTTTTTTTTGTATAAATTTTACATTATAATTAATAATATTTAAAGAAAGTGAGGCAGAATGAAAGCGACAGGAATAATTAGGAGAATTGATGAATTAGGAAGAATTGTTATTCCAAAAGAAATAAGAAAAAATCTTCGGATAAATGAAGGCGAAAATTTAGAAGTATTTATAGATCAACAAGAGAATATTGTGTTAAAAAAACATTCACAAATAGAAAATATTGAAGACTATGCTCAAAATGTAGTGGATGCCATATATGAAATTACTAAAAAAAGTATATTGATAAGTGATACATCAAAGTTTATAGCTGGAACTAATAACTTAAAAAAAGAGTATAAGGATAACGAGATAAGCGATGAAGTAGGGATGAAGTTAAAAAAGAAAGAAAATATAATCCCAAGAGAACAAGTAAAATTACTCAATAGTTCTGAATCAAAAGTACCTTGTATCACCCATCCAATAGTTGTTAATGGTGATGTAAGTGGTATAATTATAATAATTAGTGAAGAAATGGTTGAAGATGATTTGATTTATGCCCAAATAATTGCTAGAATCATTGAAAGAAATATTACTAATGTGTAAAAAAGCGTAAATTGTTGTAATTTGTAGATAATAATAATTGTAAAAATACATAAAAATATGATATATTTTAATAGTGAGCAAAGTCATAAGGAGACAATATGAACAAAAATAATAAGTATATAGTGCTTGCTTTAATGTATTTGCCAGTACTATGGGCTGTATCAATGTTAATTACTGATTTTAGTTTTAATGATTTAGCGTATTTAATTTGTGTTTGTATATTGTTTAGAAATTATTATAATAAAAAAAATAAGACTATAAAAAAATAGTTTTTATTTAATTGGAGTGGTTTAATGATAGATACACATTGTCATATATTTAAAGAGTATTATGAAAATATTGATGAAGTAATAAATAACATGGGAAATAATATTATGATAGTCAGTGGGACTAGCGATAAAGATACTGATGAAGTTATTGAACTTTGTAATAAATATCCTAATGTTTATGGAACGATTGGAATACATCCAAATGAAGTGGAAAAAGTGAATGAATTTTATTTGCTGGAACTAGAAAAAAAACTATTACACCCTAAAATTGTTGCAGTTGGTGAAATTGGTTTAGACTATCATTACGATGTGAATAAAGAATTACAAAAGAGTTTTTTTATTAAACAATTGAATATAGCTCGGCAATTAAACATGCCTGTTGTTATCCACAGTAGAGATTCGATAAATGAAGTATACGAAATATTAAAAGACTACACAGATTTAAAAATAAGCCTACATTGTTTTAGTTCTAGTATGGAAATGGCCAAAAAGTTTATTGAACTAGGATTTTTATTAGGCTTTGATGGTCCGATTACCTTTAAAAATAATGTTAAATCTTGGGAAATAATAAAAAATATTCCTTTAACTTCAATATTAATAGAAACGGATAGTCCTTATTTAACTCCTGAACCGTTAAGAGGAAGGAAAAATGAACCTAAAAACGTAATTTACATTGCCAATAAAATAGCAGAAATAAAAGAAATTTCATTGCAAGAAGTGTTAAAAATTACCAGTTCAAATGCTATTTCCCAATTTGACTTACCAGTTAAATTATGATAAAATTTTAGTGTTAAGAGGTGAAATATGAAATCGCTGTTGTTAATTATTATATTAAAAGTAGTACTTGCTGTAACTATTGTTACACTTGTGTTTACAGGATATAATGTTATCTCAGAAGAAAACATATTTAATAGTGAACATTTTAATGAGTATTCTAACGCTTTTTCTAGTGTTATAGAGTATGAGGTTGTTAAAAGTTTTGATTCTGATATACCTAAAAATATAACTAGGACTATTATAAATGGGCAAAATGGTTTAGAATATAGTAACGGCCAAGGTGAAGTACAAACTTTAAAACCAGTAATTAATGAAGAAGTTGTGATAGGCACTGGTAAAGAAGGTAATTATACTGGTATTATGACAGGATATGGTCCAGATTGCAGCACTTGTGATGGTAGAGGTTATACAGCTTGTAAAACAACAGATTTAGGATGGTACAATATTATAACCCACGGAACCCATTATAATGATAGCGAATATGGAAGTGTGAGAGTATTAGCAGCTGACTTATCAGAGTTCCCTTGTGGGACAATTGTTGAAGTAGATAGTACTAATGCTGGAAAATTTTTAGGGATTGTTTTAGATACTGGATATGATATGAGAAAGCATTTTGGGATGGGGATTATTCATTTCGATGTTGCTTTTAAAACAGAAGAAGACCCTCAATTACCTTATATGACAAATATGAATAGCGTTAATTATAACGTACAAAGATGGGGCTTTTAAGCCCTTTTTAAAGGAGTAAACATGGAATATTCACCAAGAAAAATGAAGGAATTATTAAATAATAATCAATTTGATTTTAAAAAAAAATTTGGACAAAATTTTATTGTTGATGAAAATATAATCACATCTATTGTCAGCAAAGCTGAAATTACAAATGAAACTTTGGTTATAGAAATAGGACCTGGTGCGGGATCTTTATCCTATAAATTAGCGCAGCATGCCAGAAATTTGTTGTGTTACGAAATCGATAACAGTTTAAAAAATATATTAGAAGAAAATTTAAAACAATTTGATAATGTTAAAATTAAATATGAAGATTTTTTATCAGCCAACATTTTAGAAGATATAAAAGACTATAATTACTCACAAATATATATTGTAGCTAATTTACCATATTATATAACAACCCCAATTTTGGTTAAAATAATTGAATCTAAAATACCTGTTGATAAAGTAGTCGTTATGGTTCAAAAAGAGGTTGGAGATAGATTTAAAGCAAAGCCAGGGACAAAAGAGTATAGTTCTTTATCTGTTTTTTTGGGATATTATTTTGATGTTTCAAAATTGATTGATGTTAGTAGACATGTTTTTATGCCAGTTCCTAATGTTGATAGTATTGTTGTTCAGTTCAAGAAAAAAGAACCGCAGCCTTTAAAAAATGAAAAAATGTTTTTTGAATTGGTCAAACGTAGTTTTACTCAAAAAAGAAAAACATTAAGGAATAACTTAAAAGGGTATGATTTAGATAAGATAGAGGCAGTTTTAAATAATCACAATTTTGACTTGTCCGTCAGAGCAGAACAGTTATCATTACAAATATTTATAGAAATAGCTAATAGTATTTAGCTGTTTTTTTGTATCTTTTTTTAGACAAGCCATATACTTAATTAGGTGATGGTATGTTAAAAATTATTGAAAGTTTTTTGTGGGCAATTGCAACGATTATGATATTATATTCTGGGATTTATTTTACAATAAAGTTGAAATTTGTACAATTTAGATTTAAAGATATGTTTAATAATCTAAAATATAAAAGTAGAAACAGCATTTCCTTAATAGATTCACTTCTAATGGTATTGGGAGGAAGAATTGGAGTTGGCAGTATAGCCGGAACTTCATTAGCAATAACCTTAGGTGGTGTAGGTTCTATTTTTTGGCTAGTCTTGACAGGGATAATTTCAAGCGCTAATACATTTGCAGAAGTAGTTTTAGGGGTAAAATACAAAGAAAAAGATGGTGATTTGTGCAAAGGTGGACCGTGTTATTATATAAAAAAAGGCTTAAATAATAAAAAATTAAGTGCTATATATGCTTTTATTATGTTGATAAGTTATATTGTTGGGAGTTTAAGTATACAATCTAATACCATTACAACTTCATTGAAAAACCAATTTGATATACCCGTTTTTTTAATTGCTATTATAATTAGTTTTATATCGTTCTTTATAATTTTAGGAGGAATTAAAAAGATATCTAAGTTTTCCTCGATACTAGTTCCAATTATGATTTTAGTTTATACATTGATATCATTACTTATTATTTTAATAAATATTAATATAATTCCTTCAATACTAGTTAATATAATTAAAGAAGCATTTAATTTTAAAGCATTTGGATTTGGGATATTAGGAACAATGATAATTGGGGTTCAAAGAGGGATATTTTCAAATGAATCAGGGTTAGGAACAGGCGCCATAGCCGCATCAACTGTTGATATAGACTTACCTGCTAGACAAGGCTTTGTTCAAATATTGGGGACATATATAACAACTATATTTATTTGTTTGTCAACTTCATTAATTATACTAACAAGTACTAGTAGTGTCATTAATGTTAATGGTATTGAATTAGCGCAAGCTGCGTTTAATAACCATTTAGGTATGTTTGGTCAAACTATATTAATGATAATTATAATTTTATTTGCTTTTTCAACTATTTTATCAGGATATTATGATGGAGAGTCCAATTATAAAAATCTTTATAATAAGAACATAAATATATTAAAAATATTTAGCTGTGTTGTATTGTTCTTTGGTGCCATAGTTAACGCCTCGTATATTTGGCAATTTATTAATATATTTACAGCATTGTTAGCTATTATAAATATATATAGCATATTGAAATTAAAAAAAGACGTCATAAATGAATATAATAGATATAAAAAAAATTGACATTGTAAAAATTATGGTTTATATTTATAGTGGTGGTAAAATGATAGGTAATGAGTGGGATACAGTTTTAAAAGAAGAATACAGTAAAGAATACTTTGAAAAACTTATGTGCCATATAAAAAAAGAATATGAAGAGAAAATTTGTTATCCAGAATACAATAAAATTTTTAATGCTTTCAAGTTAACTGATTATAATGATGTATCAGTTGTAATACTAGGGCAAGACCCATATCACGGTGAGGGAGAAGCACAAGGGTTAGCATTCTCTGTTAATAATGATATTAAAATTCCGCCGTCATTAAGAAATATTTTTAAAGAATTAGAACAAGACTTGGGAGTAGTAAAAGAGGAGAATGACTTGTCCGGCTGGGCTAAACAAGGTGTATTATTATTAAATACGGTTTTAACAGTTGTTAAAGATCAAGCTTTTTCTCATAATAATATAGGTTGGGAAATATTTACTGACGAAGTTATAAAAAAAATATCAGACAAAGAAGACCCGGTAATCTTTATTTTGTGGGGGAATCACGCTCAAAAAAAAATAAAATTAATTGCGTCGCATCATTTTATAATAAAATCTCCTCATCCGTCACCTCTTGGTGCGTATAGAGGTTTTTATGGTAGTAAACCATTTAGTAAATGTAATTTATATTTAAATCAAATAAATAAAAAAGAAATAGATTTTTCTAAATAAATTTAAACCTCTGTTCATATTATTTAAAGGAGGTTTTTTTATGTTAGTATTAATATTAATAGCAATTAGTTTAAGTATGGATGCGTTTTCTTTATCATTGGCTTATGGAACTTTTAAAATCAAAAAAAATCAACAATTATTGTTGGCCTTAATAGTAGGGATTTATCATTTCTTTATGCCTCTTTTTGGTATGATATTAGGCCATATTATACTAGATATTTTGCCTATAAGTTCTAATATAATAATATTTGTGATTTTATTTTTAATAGGGTTTCAAATGATTTATGAAAGTTTCAAAACAAGGAAAGTAAAAAAACTAACATTAGTAGAAATGTTTCTTTTTGGGCTAGCAGTTAGTATTGACAGTTTTTCAATAGGAATTGGGTTAAATAATTTAACAAATAATACTATTTTGGCAGCTTGCTTGTTTTCGGTTAGTAGTTTTGCATTTACCTATTTGGGGTTAAAAATAGGTAATAAAATAACAATTTTTTTAGGAAAGATATCACCAATAATTGGAGGGACAATTTTAATTGCTATAAGCATCTACTATATTATTTAAACTTTTTAGTAAAACGTACTAAAAATGTGTTATAATTTAGTTGGTGATAAAATGATAGAAAATATGAATAATATGCTTGAAAAAGCTAGATTAGGTAAATATGCAGTTGGTCATTTCAATATAAATAATTTGGAATGGACAAGGTATATATTAGAGACATGCCAAGAAATGAATTCGCCTGTTATTATAGGTGTTAGTGAAGGTGCTGCCAAGTACATGGGGGGATATTTAACAACCGCAACTATGGTTAGATCATTGGTTATGGATTTAAATATAACAATACCTGTTGCTATTCATCTAGATCATGGGACTAGTTTAGAATCTTGTAAAAAAGCAATAGATGCAGGGTTTACATCAGTAATGATAGATGCCTCTAAGTTAGAGTTGTCTGAAAATATTAAAGTTACAAAAGAAGTAATTGAATTTGCAAAAAAATATAATGTTGCAGTTGAAACAGAAGTAGGCGCAATTGGCGGCGATGAAGATGGTGTTGCTAATGAACTTGCTTATGCAAAAATTGAAGATGCAGTTAAGATGGTTGAAGAAACGAATGTGGATGTACTAACTCCAGCCTTAGGAAGTGTTCATGGATTATATAAGGGCGAACCTAAGTTAGACTTTGTTAGAATGTCTAAAATAAGTGAATTAGTAAAAAAACCATTAGTGCTTCATGGTGGTTCAGGTATTCCTGATAACTTAATAAAAGAAGCAATAAAAAACGGGATTTGTAAAATAAATATGAATACAGAATTACAAATAGTTTGGGCACAAGCAGTAAGAGAATTTTTAAATGAAAATCAAGAAGTTTATGACCCAAGAAAAGTGATAAAAAGTGGCGAAAAAGTGATAAAGGAACTGTTAAAAGAAAAAATATTATTATTTGGTTCAGATGGAAAAGCATAACACTTTATAATAATAAACATAATGTATAATGGAGGACATATGAAAAAAATAATTATAAATGGAAATAAAGAAATAACAGGAAATATTACTGTAAGTGGAGCTAAGAATAGTGCGGTGGCATTAATTCCAGCTGCCCTTTTATCTGATGAAGAAATAACAATAAATAATGTGCCAGATATCTCAGATATAGATTCTTTAATAGAAATATTAGAGTTTTTAGGAGCTGATGTAATCAGAACTAATAGTTCAATGCGAATAAATTCTAAAAATGTAGTGAACAAAAAAGTTCCTCAACAAATTTCCAGCAAACTAAGAGCATCATATTATTTTATGTCAGCCTTATTAGGAAAATATAAGTTTGTAGAAATGTATTTTCCAGGCGGGTGTTCAATAGGGTCTCGTCCAATTGATCAAACATTAAGTGCCTTTGAATTATTAGGTGCGGAAGTTAAAGAAGATAACAATTTTTATGTGATTAAAGCAGAAAACTTAATAGGTAATGATATTCATTTAGCTATGCCCAGTGTTGGGGCGACTATTAATGCTATATTGGTAGCGGTAAAAGCAGAAGGTCATACTAAAATTTTTAATGCAGCAAAAGAACCAGAAATAACTAATTTAATTGATTTGCTTAATAATATGGGAGCTAAGATTAAATTTAATAATGAGTACATTGAAATAGAGGGTGTGAGAAAATTAGGAGCAGCCACTATAACTGTAATACCTGACAGAATAGAGGCTGGAACTTATATTATTGCAGGCGCATTAATAGGAAAAGAACTAGCTATTAATAACATCAGTTGCGAACACATAAAAAGTTTAACTGATATTTTATTAGAAATGAAAGTCGATATTCAAATTTTATCAAATAAAGTTGTTGTAAGTTCATGTAGCGATTTAAAACCAGTTGTAGTTGAAACAAAAGTATATCCAGGATTTCCAACTGATTTACAGCAGCCGTTGACAACACTATTAACTCAAACAAATGGAATATCAAGTTTAACAGAAAATATATATGAAAATAGATTTCAAAATATTGAATATTTAAATAAAATGAACAGTGATATTAACATAGATAATAAAACAATTATTGTTAATGGGAAAAGCGATTTACAAGGTGCTGATGTTAAAGCAACTGATTTGAGAGCTGGTGCTTGTCTTGTTTTAGCAGGATTAAAAGCTAATGGAACAACAATAATTAATGAAGCCGAACACATTTTAAGAGGTTATGAAAACATAGTTGAAAAGTTAGTTTCAGTTGGTGCTGACATTGCTATTTGTGAATAATCATATTTCAAAAACATATAATTAATAGAGTATTTATATTCTATTTTTTTATGGAGGTAATATGATAAAAAAAATATTAATCATTACAATGGTTGTATTAGCAGTGTTTTTAATTTACTTGGGATTTAAAGATGATAAGATATATTATGTATCATTGGGAGATGGCTTAGCCATGGGATTAGATGATGAGTACGAAAAAAAATACGGTTATGCTGATTATGTTGTTGAACAATTAGGGGATGAACTAGAAGTTTATGTGAATCAAACTACCGATAAAAATAAAAGAACGACAGATATAAGTAATGATATATTAAGTAATACTGATATTTTTTTAGATAATATAAAAAAAATGCAAAACATTTTAATTAAAGCTGATTTAATAACTATATCAGTTGGTCAAAATGAATTTTTGACAAATTTATCCTTTGATTATGACTTTACCTTAGCAGACTTATATAGTAAATTTGAACAAACTTATATTGATTTAGAGCAAATGTTTGTTAATTTAAGAGAATATTGTAAAGAAGAAATTGTTTTTATAGGTTATTATGATAAAACAAAAAATGATCAATTAACGGATTTTTTTGAATATGTGAATAATAAAATGGAGACACTGACTTTTAAATATGAAATTAAATATATTAATACTTACGATGATTTTAGAAATAATGATTATTCAGGAACTTATTTTCCTAATACAGAAGGATATAAAGTTATTGGGGAGAGAATAATTGATTATTTGAATTATTAAATTCAAAAAAAACTAAAAAACTATTGCATTTTTTCTTTTTTTCTTGTTATAATAGATAAGAAATTTCTATGACTTATTTAGTCATGGCGGAAGGAGAATAAAATGAAAAAAGAAATTCATCCAAATTATATTGATACGAAAGTAGTATGCGCATGCGGAAATACATTTACTGTAAGTTCAAATAAAGAGGAATTACAATTAGAGGTTTGTAATAAATGTCATCCATTTTTTACAGGGAAACAAGGAACTGCTACTAAAACTGGTAGAGTTGATAAATTTAACCGTAAATATGGATTTAATAAGGAAGCTTAATAAGCTTTTTTTGTTGCCAAAAGATTACGAGAAATAAAAAAACATAATGATGGTTAATTATAAATAATCATGGTATAATAATTACAGGTGATTGAAATGAAAATAGGAATAGCAAATGATCATAAAGGATTTAAATTGAAACAAGAAATTACGGAATATTTAAAAAAAGATCATGAAATAGTTGATTTTGGAAGTGATGAAGAAAAAAGTGATTACCCTATTTATGCTTTTAAGCTAAGCGAAGCAGTTTCAAAAAAGGATGTTGAGCTTGGAATTGTAATATGCGGAACTGGAATAGGCGTTAGTATCGCTTGTAATAAAGTTATTGGAATAAGGTGTGCAAAAGTTTGCAGCAAAGACGATGCATACTTTGCAAAAAACCATAACGATGCTAATATTATTGCTATAAGTAGCGAGTTAAATGATTTTAAAAGCATCATAGAAACATTTATTAATACAAACTTTTCTAATGAAGAAAGACATATAAAAAGAATCAAAATGATAGACGAGTATAAAAATATATAAAATGATGTATATTTTTTTTTATTATAGCCAAAATTAATATAGAGGTGAAAGAATGAAAAAAATGCATTTAAAAAATTGGGTTGTATATAGTTTATATGGTTTAGGTGTTATTACTCTTGTTGGAACAGTATACTTAATTGATTTTATTACAAAACCATTAGATGAAGAAGAAATAAAGTATGTTGATGATACAATTATAGATACTGAGTATCCTGTATCAAGAACTTATGACACCATAACTAGGCCTTATGTAGCAAGTAATGTGACAATCGGGAGAAGTTTTTATGATTATTTACAAAATGAGGAGGTCCAACAAAACTCATTAATTTTTTACGAAGGTACATATATCCCGAATACAGGTATTGATTATGCGAGTGAAGAAATTTTCGATATTGTTGCTGTTTTAGGTGGTAAGGTAACTAAAATAAGTGAAAACACATTACTTGGTAAAGTTATTGAAGTGACTCATGAGAATAATTTAATAACAATGTATCAAAGTTTAAGTGAAACTAATGTGGTCGAAGGTGACGAAGTCATTAGAGGGCAAATTATTGGGAAAAGTGGGACTGCTAATATTTCAAATGATTTAGGCAACCATCTTCATTTTGAAGTTATCTATAACGGAATTAATATAAATCCAGAAAATTGTTATGATAAAAAAATAGAAGAGTTGTAATACTCTTTTTTTAGGTATAAATAGTATGTGCTTCTATATAATTAATTAGAGGTGCATAATGAATAAGGAAATTACTAAGCGAGTTATTTTAGAAGCAGATTATATTATTGATAAAAAAGAAACTATACGTGAAATAGCGAAAGTCTTTGGCGTATCTAAAAGTACGGTTCATAAAGATTTACACGAACGATTAAAAGAACTAGATATTATAAAATTTAATATAGTAGATAAAATTTTGACTCACCATAAAATGATAAGACATTTAAGAGGTGGGGAATCAACGAAAAATAAATATGCGAAATTAAACAAATATATGTTATAATAAAACAAGAAAGATGGTGAATATAGTGTTTGTAAAAGATATTGGAATAGACTTAGGAACAGCAAATATACTGATTTACGTAAAAGGACAAGGTGTTGTATTAAATGAACCGTCTGTTGTCGCGATAGATGCAGAAACAAAAAGACCATTAGCAGTTGGGACAGAAGCAAGAGATATGTTGGGCCGAACACCAGGTACAGTAATTGCAATTAGACCTATGAAAGATGGTGTTATTGCTGATTTTGAAGTAACAGAAGTCATGTTAAACCACTTTATTAAAAAGGTTAATGGCAAAAGTTTTTTATCAAGGCCACGAATTATGATTTGTTGTCCTTCTAACATAACACAAGTAGAAAAAAATGCAATTAAAGAAGCGGCAGAAAGAACAGGGGCTAAAAGAGTGTTTTTGGAAGAAGAGCCGAAAGTAGCTGCGGTTGGTGCTGGAATGAACATTTCTAAGCCTTCTGGAAATATGGTTGTTGATATAGGCGGTGGAACTACTGATATTGCTGTTTTATCAATGGGAGGAATTGTTAATAGCGCATCGATTAAGATAGCGGGCAATGTGTTTGATGCAGATATTATGAAGTATGTCAAAGATAAGTACAAGTTACTAATTGGAGATCGAACAGCTGAGGAAATAAAAATAACAGTTGGGACAGTGTTTTCAGATAATAAAAAAGAAAAAATGCAGGTTAGAGGTAGAGATTTAGTTACCGGTCTTCCTCATACCGTAACAGTTTCATCACAAGAGATAGAAGAGGCGTTAAGAGAAAGCGTTTATGTTATAATTCAGCACGCCAAGACAGTTCTAGAACAAACCCCACCAGAACTAGCAGCAGATATAATTGATAAAGGAATTGTTATAACAGGGGGCGGCGCTTTAATTGATGGTTTTGATAAATTATTAGAACATGAATTAAAAGTCCCTGTGTATGTTGCAGAAAGTCCGCTTACATGTGTAGTAGAGGGGACTGGAATATTGTTAGATAATATTCATTTGTTAGAAAAATAAAACATCGTTAATTGATGTTTTATTTTTTGTCTTTTAGACCTAAGATATAATCAACACTAACTTTATAATGAAGTGATAGTTTAATAAGTAATTCAACTGGAATTGTGAAGTTACCTAATTCATATTGAGAGTAGTATTGTTGTGAAATTCCTAATAACTTAGCTACATCTTTTTGTAATAAATCGCTATCCACTCTAAGATCTTTAATTCGCTTAAAATACATATTTACCTCCTATTTGTATTTACGATAACATGCGTATAAATAAAACTACTATTTTAATGAAAAATTTATGTATGCATTATGTTGCCAATACATAATGAAATAAATTATATAATTTATACAGTTTATGATATAATTAATATGGAGGTAATACTATGTATGATGTAATTATAGTAGGTGCTGGACCAGCCGGAATGTTTGCTGCATATGAATTAAGTAAAAGTAATATGAAAGTATTATTAATTGATAAAGGATGGAAAACTAATTCACGAAATTGCCCGATGAAGAAAACAGGTAAATGTGTTAATTGTAGTCCTTGTGCAATATTATCAGGTTATGGTGGAGCAGGAACATTTTCTGATGGCAAATTAAATTTTATTCCTAAATTAGGTAAGTCTGATTTATTTAAATATTTAACAAAAAGTGAAGCCTATAATATAATAGATGAGGCTGAAACAATTTTTAATAAATTTAATATGGACTCAGAAATTTATCCGTCAAATCTTGAAACAGCCAATAAGATAAAAGAAGATGTTACAAAAGTAGGAGCCGATTTATTAATAATTAAACAAAAGCATTTAGGTAGTGATATGTTACCAAAATACATTGAAGAAATGACAGATTATTTAGAAGATAATGGAATAAAAACAATTGAAAATGAAGATGTCTTGGATGTAGAAAAAATAGCTGAAAGTTATAAAGTTGTAACCAATAAAGGTAGTTACACAAGTAATAATGTAATTATAGCGCCTGGTCGTACTGGTGCCAAATGGGTACAAGAACTTGCTGATAAATATAATATAGCTTATGTATCACAAAGTATTGAAATAGGCGTTAGGGTTGAAGTTAGAAAAGAAGTTTTAAAATCAATCACAGACATTATTTATGATCCAACAATTTTTATAAAAACAGAAACTTATAACGATCAAATCAGAACCTTTTGCACTAATCCAGGAGGATATGTAGCAAAAGAAAACTATAATGGCTATATTTGTGTTAATGGTCATTCATTAAAAAATAAAAAATCTGAAAATTCTAATTTTGCTTTTATATCAAAAGTTAGTTTAACTGAACCTGTTACTAACACAAGAGAGTATGGAGAATCTATTGCCAAAATCGCTAACACATTAGGAGATTCAAAACCAATCCTGCAATCATTAAAAGATTTAAGAGCTGGTAGAAGGTCAACGATGAGTAGAATAAATAAAGGGTTTATTGAACCAACTTTAAAAGATGTTGTTGCTGGTGACTTAGCGCTTGTTCTGCCTCATCGTATAATAAAAAACATTTTAGAAGGGCTAAGTACGCTTGACAAAATTATTCCTGGTGTTAATAATGGGGAGACATTACTATATGGTCCAGAGATAAAGTTTTTTAGCAACGAAATAATTACAGAAAATAATATGAAATTAAAAAATGAGAATATTTATTTTGTTGGAGACGGTGCAGGGAAAGCAGGAAACATAGTCACCGCAGCCGCAACTGGACTAATTGCTGCAAAAGATATTTTAAATAAGGGTTAACAAAATAAAACATTTATTTTGTATGTCATAGTTTTTATTTTCGCATATATTATATATGAGTTGATAAGAATGAAAATAATTATAAATGAAAATTTATACTTAAAAACGCCGGTAGTTGGCGATGCTAAACAATTATATGAATTGATATCAATTGATAGAGATTATTTACTTGATATATTTAATTTTGTTACTATGAGTACAACCTTAAATGATGTCAGTGATTTAATGATTAAATTAAGCGATAGTAGGTTCGTATTTAATATTTTTTCTGATAATAGTGTCTGTGGAATAATTGATGTTTATCATTATAACGTGATAGAAAAAAGTTATGAAATCAGATATTATTTAGGAAGTAAATATAGAGGTAAAGGTATAATAGAAAAGGTTTTAAACAAATTTATAGATTATATATTTGAAACATTTGATGTTGAAAAAATTAAATTTTATATAAATACATCTAATATTCCTAGTAATAAAATAGCGAAAAAATTAAAACTTAAATATATTAAAACAATATTAGCAAACGATTACTGCAATAATAAGTATCATGATCAAAACCTATACGAAATATCTAAAAATACATAGTAATGAATACTATGTATTTTTGTGATATAATAAAAAAATAAATTCGCATGCAATAAAATGGAGTGCTAAATTGTTGTATTAATGAGAGGAGTAAACATATGAGTAATTTAACCGATAATAAACAATTAGAAAAATATATTTATGAAATAAGTTTAAATGAACAAACTTCACTAGAACTACTATATAATGAAACGAGAACTTATGTATATAGATATGCATTTTCATTGGTTAAAAATAGTAGTGATGCTGAGGATATAATGCAAGATACATACGTTAATATTAATAAATATGCTAGTATGTATTCTCCTAGGAATAAACCATTAGCGTGGATACTTAGAATAACAAAAAACTTGTGTCTGAATCATATTAAAAAAACTAAGAGAATAACGAACGAAACAGATCTAGAAAATAAAGTTTATTCGAATAAAGACTCAATACATAATTCAGTGTTGTTAAAAACAATAATTGAAGAATTAAGTGATGAAGAAAGACAAATTTTTATGTTGAACTCGATAGATAATTTTAAATTTAGAGAAATAGCTACTCTTCTTAATTTGAATTTATCCACAGTACTCTCAAAATATAATAGGGCGATAAAAAAAGTGCGTCAAAAATATAAGGATGGTGAACTATGAAAGAATATATAAAAAAAGATTTGGATAAACAATTTAACAATCTTATTACTTCTGATTTTAGCGCCATTGCTTCTAAAATTGATAATAAGAAAGGTGTTATTTTAGATATGAAAAAAGAAAAAAAGTTTAATTGGGCATTGTTAGCTCTGCCTATAACTGCTGCTTGTGCATTCGTTTTTATGATAATGAATGAAGGTCAGTATACAACGGTATTCCTTGATGTAAACCCAGGGATAGAGATGAAAGTTAATGATAAAGGCATTGTTAAAGAAATAATGGCGGTTAACAATGATGCAACAACAATTGTTAATAATTTAGATGTGAAAAACGACAATATTAAACAAGCAACATCTGAAATTTTAGATGAACTAAGTAAAAATAGTTATTTAACAGAAACAAAAAATTCTGTATTAGTATCAACTAGTGGAGAAAAAGCTAACGAAGTAAAAAACGATGTATTAAATGAGATTAATGAATATTCGACTACTAAAAATCTTGATTTAGCAGTTATTAGTCAAGTTGTTGAATCTAATACACAATTAGAAAATAAAGCAACTGAGTATAACATGACAACAGGGAAAACATTATTAATAGAAAAAATTGTTGAAAAAAACCCTCAATTTACTTTTGAAGGACTTGCCAAGTTAACGACTAATGAATTGAATTTGCTGCTTTCATCAGATAAAGTTATTGATCTGGATAACATTGATTTAGCAGGAACAGCACATGATAGTTATATTGGAATACCAAAAGTTATCGAAATTATTTCAACTGCTGAAAATATCACAGGAATTAGTAATTATGAAATTGAATTTGATTTTGATAATAATATTATGGTTTATGAAGTTGAATTTAATCATAATAACATTGAGTACGAATTTGAAATTGATGCTGTTACAGGGGCAATTGTTGAAAGAGAAGTTTCATTTGATGATGATAATGAAATTGATGATAAAGACGATGATAACAATGACAATAATGATGACGACGATGATAATGATGAAGATGATGACGACAACGATGATGA
>CAYJPP010000009.1:0-8059 GCA_964372175.1 uncultured Muribaculaceae bacterium | reverse complement strand
GATGATGACGACAACGATGATGATGATGACGATAACGACGATGACGACAACGATGATGACGATAATGATAATGACTAAATACGAAGAAATTCGTGTTTTTTTATAATGTCATGATAAAGTCACTTTTAATTGCTATAATTAAGTTGAGGAGAGATTTTATGAATATTTTAAAAGTAGAAAATTTAGTAAAAACATATGGTGAAGGAGAAAATAAAATAAATGCAGTAGACAATATATCTTTTACTGTGGATAAAGGAGAATTTGTCGCGATAGTTGGCGCATCAGGCTCAGGAAAATCAACCTTATTACATTTAATAGGTGGTGTTGATAAACCTACCAGTGGTAAGGTATTTATTGATGATGTAGATATATATAACTTAAAACAAGATAAACTAGCAATATTTAGGCGAAGGCAAGTGGGACTAATTTATCAATTTTATAATTTGATACCTATTCTAACAACCTTAGAGAATATAACATTACCAGCAGATCTAGATAAAAAAAACTTAAATCAAACTAATTTAGATGAAATATTAAAAGTGTTAGATTTAGAAAGCAGAAAAGATCATTTGCCTAATCAATTATCAGGTGGGCAACAGCAAAGAGTGTCAATTGGAAGAGCTTTAATTAATAATCCAGCACTTGTGTTAGCGGATGAGCCAACAGGGAATTTAGATAGTAAAAATTCTGATGAAATAGTATCGTTGTTGAAGTTATCTAATCAAAAATATAAGCAAACCATTATAATGATTACTCATGATTTAGAAATTGCATCAATTGCAGATAGAATTATAACTATTGACGATGGCAAAATAATTAAGGATGAAAAAAATGAAAATATTAAGTGAACTAACGATTAAAAATTTAAAATTAAATAAATCAAGAACAATTGTAACTATAATAGGGATTGTTTTATCGTGTGCATTAATTACAGGGTTAGCAGGATTAATATCAAGTTTTATTCAAACTTCAATAGATGCCGCTGTTACAAGTAGTGGAGATAGACATGTTACATTTTTTAATGTCCCAAAAGAGGAAATAAAATACTTGACAAAGCATAAAGAAACAGATGATTATTATATTCAAGAAGGATTGGGTTATAGTTATTTAGAAGATGGAAAAAATAGTTTTAAACCATATTTGTATGTACTTGCAATGGATGATAAAGCAATGCAGCAAGGTAACTTTATATTAGATGGCAGATTACCTAACAATAGTAATGAGATAGTTATATCAGAGCATATATTGTATGATGGGTTAGTTGAATATGAAATTGGTGATGAATTAACATTAGAAATAGGAAACAGAGTTAGTGATGAATATAATTTATATCAAAATAATCCTTACAACGAGGAAGAAAGTTTAGATGTACTAATGACGAAAGAATATGTAATAGTTGGAGTAATGAAAAGGCCAGGATATGAAAACTTTTCAGCGCCTGGGTATACTGTTATTACAAAGTTAGATGAAATAGATAGCAAAGCAGATGTTTCACTTTTGTACAAAAATGTTGAAGACTATTCTTCAATAACAGCTATGATAAATGGGACACAGACAGATATTGAAAAAGGGAAATACTATTATGAGTACAATATTGAATTATTGAGATACTTAGGAGTTGGCTTAGATGATAGTACTATAAACTCTATATATGCCTTAGGGGGAATTGTGGCAAGTATTATTATAATATCTAGTGTATTTTGCATTAGGAATTCGTTTGCTATATCAATTACGGAAAAAACTAAACAATATGGAATGCTTTCAAGTATGGGAGCAACCCCAAAACAGATTAAAAAAAATGTTTTATTTGAAGGTTTTATACTAGGATTTATTGGAATAATATTAGGTGTATTAAGCGGTATATTAGCCACTTATATATTAGTGTGGTTAGTTAATAACTTATTATTTGAACAATTAAGTATAGTTATGGTGTTTAGTGTTTCATGGTTTGCAATATTAATAAGCGTTTTATTATCTTGTGTAACAATTTACTTGTCATGTATATTCCCAGCTAGAAAAGCATCAAAATTAACTGAAATTCAAGCAATTAGATTAACAGAAGATATTAAGATAAAGAATTATAAAACACCAAAAATTATTAAGGAGATAGGGGTAGGTCAACTTATTTCATATAAAAATATGAAGAGAAATAAAAAAAAATTTAGGATAACGATAATATCACTTACGGTTAGTATTTTTACCTTTATATCTTTATCATCTTTTCTTGATATAGGTTTTGGTTCTATTGATGATGTATATAAGTCACTAGATCACAATATAAGAATTGAAAATTATCAAAACATTAACTTCACAGAATTTGATGATATTTTAACAACTGATATGATGTATTCAATTCATAATTCTGTTTTTTTGGAGGTTAGTCCAAATAATCTTAATAAAAGTGACGAAATTCTATCGATAGCTATATATTCTGTTGGAGAATTAGAGTACGGTAAATATATTGAGAAACTAAACTTAAACTATGAGGAGATATTTGATAAAGGGATTTTAATTGATACAAATATTTATGATTATCAAAATAATGAATTTTTAGATGAAAAAAACATAAAAGAAAACATAGAGAGCCTAGAATTGAGCAGAAAGGATTATTTCATTAATCTAAATATTGAGAGAGTTGATAGTTACCCGATGGGGTTTATAAAAGAGGCCATGCATTATCCTATATTGATTGTAAGCGATAAATTGTTTAATGAAATTATATTATCAGGTGGATTTGATGATGCGAATTTTCAAACTATATATATTGATAGTTTTGATGATAAAGAAGCAACTAAAAAACTAAATACATATTTTGATAATAATGATATAAGTTTAGAAGTATTCAATATATCAGAAGAAGTAGAAATGATGAGAAGTTCAGTATTAGTAATTTCTATATTCTTATATGGTTTTATTACAGTTATTACATTAATTGGTGTTACAAGTATCTTCAACACTATAACAACCAATATGAATCTAAGAAAAAATGATTTTGCAATGATGAAATCTATCGGGATGTCTAGTAAAGAGTTTAATAACATGATTTTGTTTGAAAGCTGTTTATATGGTGTGAAGTCATTATTATATGGAATACCGCTTGGTATACTGGGCAGTTACCTTATTTATAAATCTACAACTATTTATGGCAATGATGGGATTTTGGCAACAGAGTTTCAACTTCCGTTAATGGCAATATTAATTAGTGTGGTGTTTGTTTTTATAATAATATTTATAATTATGAAATTCTCATTAATTAAAATTAATAAACAAAATATTATTGAAACAATTAGAAATGAAAATGTATAAGAAGCTTAGGCTTCTTTTATGATATAATATGTGTAGGTGGTTAATTTGAAAAAAATACTATTAGTAGAAGATAATCAGTCAATTATAAAAGGTTTGAAGTATTTATTGCAACAGTACTATATTGTTGATTGTGCTATAACAAAAAAAGAAGGTTTAGAACGACTAAGTAATAACTATGATTTAATTATATTAGATATAACATTACCTGATGGTAGTGGTTATGATTTAGCTTTGAAAACAGAAATACCAATTTTATTTTTATCTGCAAAAGACGAAGAAGAGGATATAGTTAAAGGATTAAACTTAGGTGAAGATTATATAACTAAACCATTTAAAAATAGTGAATTGCTATTAAGGATACAAAAAATATTGAAAAGAAATAATTCTGATTGTATTTACTTTAACGATGTAAGTATAAACAATGATAAAATGTCTGTTTATGAAAGTGGGACAGAAATTATATTAACAGCGCTTGAATTTAAAATAGTCAGTTTATTATTTACTAATATAAACAAAGTGATAACAAGAGAAAAAATAATGCAGATAATATGGGATAATCATGAAAAATTTGTTGAAGATAATACGCTATCAGTGTATATTAAAAGAATTAGGCAAAAATTTAAAACAAATTATATAAGAACAATAAAAGGAGTGGGGTATATTATTGATGAAAATTAAATATTTGATATGTTTGCTAATTATGATTGTAGGTATAATTGTTATTACAGTTAGTAATTATAAGGTATATAATGATAATTATAATGAAAAGATTATGTTAATAGTTAATGAGGCGATAAAGATTAACCCCGATATAGAAGAAGAATTAATTAATATATTAAGTTCTGATGCCGTTATATCTGATGAAATTTTGTTAAAATATGGTTATATAACTGAGGATATAATTATTAAAAAAAATCACCAAAGTATAGTTAATAATGTGTTAATAAATTGTGGTTTCATTTTTCTTATTAGTTTGATAATATATTACCTTCATTACAGAGATAAGAAGAAAATAAGAAGAGAAATTTTTCAAATAACAGATTATATTATTCAGTTGAATAACAAAAATTATACATTAGATATTGATAGCGTTACAGAAGGTGAATTATCAATATTGAAAAACGAACTATATAAGACTATGGTGTTGCTAAAAGAACAGGCAAGTAAATTAAATGAAGACAAATTGTTAATGAAAGACAATATTGCAGATATTTCACACCAATTGAAAACACCACTTACTTCAATTAATATAATGTTAGAAAACATATTGACTGATAAAAAAATGAATGAAAAAGTTAAGAAAGACTTTTTGTTGGATATTAAAGATAAAGTTGAACGTATAAACTTTTTAACACAAACTTTGTTAACTTTATCTAAATTCGATGCTGATGTAGTAACTTTTCAGAAAGATAATATTAATTTAAAAAGATTAGTGCTAGACAGTATTAATGGTTTAAAAATTTTAATTGATGCAAAAAATATTGAAATAAAATATATAATTCCTGATAACATTGAATTTGTCGGTGATTATAAATGGCAATTAGAAGCTGTTACCAATATTATAAAAAATAGTGTAGAGCATTCAAAAAAGGGTGAACTTATTGAACTTTTAGGCTCACAAAATAATTTTGAAATTAAATTATTAATAAAGGATACGGGTAAGGGTATAAAAAAAGAGAATATAAAATACATATTTAATAGGTTTTATAAAGGTGATAATTACAGCGATGGAATGGGGATTGGGCTTAATTTAGCCCATACTATTATTTCAAAAGACAATGGTTTTATAAAAGTTAAATCAGAGGAAGGAAAATATACTATGTTTGAAATAAGGTATAGAAAATAAATATAGAGGTAAAGAAGTATTATGAAGAAGTATTTAAATTATTTTGTTGTATTTGTAATAGTCGGTTTTATAGCAGAAACTGTTTACTCGTTGATACTTGACATTAATTATAACAGTGGTTTTTTATATGGGCCATGGACTCCAGTTTATGGATTTGGAATAATTCTGGTTTTAATATTAAATAAATTTATTAATTTTAAAGGAATTAAAAAATATTTTTTATTTTTCCTTTTATCGTCTTTCCTAATAACAGTGATTGAGATATTAGGTGGACTGTTTATTGAAACAATCTTTGGTGTTAAGTTTTGGGGATATGGTCACCATATGTTTAGTATTGGGCAGTATGCTTCCGGTGAGATGATGATTGTATGGGGATTGGTTGCTGTCATTTTTAATTATTGTATAATACCTAAGATTGATAAATTTATAATTAAAATACCTTTATTTATTTCAATTAGTATTATAGTTTTAATGATATGTGATTTAATATTTACATTAATTAACGGAATTAGATAAACGTAGTGATAGCTATGTTTATTTTTTTATTAAATGTACATACTATAATTGGTGATTAGATGGAAAAAGATATAATTATGAAAAGAAAATCCGGCTGGGAGAATATTGATGATGTGGAAGTAAAAAAGATTATGGTTTATGCAGATGAATATATCAAATTTTTGAATGGTGCAAAAACCGAACGAAAATTTATTAAAGAGACTATTGAATTACTTAAAAAAAATGATTTTTTAGATATAAATAAAGTAGACATTATTAAACCTGGCATGAAACTTTATTTTAATAATAAAGGAAAAAGTTTGTATGCGACTGTTATTGGGAGTGAAGATATTAGTTTAGGCGTTAACATAATTGGTTCCCATGTTGATTCACCTAGATTAGATTTGAAATCCAACCCTTTATACGAGGAAGGAAATGTTGCTTTTTTTAAAACTGATTATTATGGTGGAATAAAAAAATATCAATGGACATCAATTCCGTTATCGCTTCATGGCGTGATTATTAAATTAAACGGAGATAAAATTGAAATTTCAGTTGGAGAAAATGATGAAGAGCCTGTGTTTACAATAACTGATTTACTACCTCATTTGGCTAAAAATCAAATGTCTAAGACTTTAAGAGAAGGAATAGAAGGTGAACATTTGAATGCTGTAATTGGTAATATGCCTTGCGATTTAGGGGAAGATAAGGTTAAATATAATGTTTTAAAACTGCTTAATGAGAAGTACGGGATAATTGAAGAGGATTTTAATAGTGCCGAATTAGAACTAGTGCCGGCGTTTAAAGCTAGAAACTTAGGTTTTGATAATAGTATGATTGCAGGATATGGTCAAGATGATCGTGTATGTGCATATGCTTCACTAAGTGCTTTAATCAGTTTAAGTGATGTTAGCAAAACCGCTGTTTGTATTTTTTCTGATAAAGAGGAAGTTGGAAGTATGGGGAATACCGGTATGGAATCTAATATATTTAATTATTTCATGTCAGAAATTTTAAATAAAATGAATATTAATAAACCTAATTTACTAGATAAAATATTTTTTAACTCTAAGATGTTATCTAGTGATGTGGAAGCGGCGTATGATCCTAATTTTGATGCAGTGTTTGAAAAAAGCAATACAGGTTTTTTAAGTCATGGAATAGCTCTTACAAAATATACTGGCTCAGCTGGTAAAAGTAATGGCTCTGATGCTAATGCAGAATATTTAGCGTACATAAGAAAATTATTAGAAGAAAATAAAATAAAATATCAATTGTCCAAGTTGGGTAAGTCGGATATTGGTGGTGGCGGAACCATTGCATATGTATTAGCGAATAAAGGTGTTGAAGTAATTGATTGCGGTGTTGCGGTACTATCAATGCATTCTCCTTATGAAATAATAAGTAAATTTGATTTATACGAATTATACAAATTCAATAAAATATTTTGGCAAAATTAAACGGACTAAACCGTTTTTTTGTAGTTGTTTTTGTAAATTATTTAGTGTATAATGTTTATAGAATATAAGGAGGGGTAACATGATTTTAAGAAAACCATATGCTTTTTTCATTAAATTTTTTCGTATTTTTCACGTTGCGTTAACTGTTATAACTATATTTTTATTAACGCAGTTATATGGTATCTTAGAGTTTTATAATGATTACTCAGCAACGATAGTAAATGTTATTGGTCAAGATTTAGTTGGGGAATTAATACCTGGAACATTGTTTGTTCTTCCTTTTGTTGCTATTGCTCTTTTAACTTTAATTTTATTAGTCTTAATATTTAAGAAGAAGCCTTTTATATTTTATATATTTAGTATAGTTGCTTTTATAACATTATTTATTATAACTATATTTGTTAATGTTAATTTGATTGAGATGTCTGAACGGATTTTGGATTTAAGAGGAGTCAGGCTTTTACGAGACTTTGTATTGATTGTATTTGTTTTAAATGTTATAAATGTTTTAGTATTAGTTGTAAGATCAATTGGTTTTGATATTAAAAAATTTGGATTTGGTGATGATTTAAATGAGTTAAACATCAGCGAAGAAGACAGAGAAGAGTTCGAACTTGATATTAATATTGACCACAATTTAAATAGACGTAAATTTAACTATTTTATAAGACGAGCTAAATATGTTTATAAAGAAAATAAATTATTTAGTAATGTGTTTATAGCTCTTGTGTTTTTAGGAATTGGATTTATTTCTTTTGAATTTGCTGTAAGAAGAAATAATACTTTTGAAATGAACGAGTATATAACAGTTAATGGCGTTACTTTAAAAGTTGAAAACGCGTATTTAACTAATACCGATTATGAAGGTAACATTATTAACGAAGATTATTATTATTTATTAGTAGATGTTAATGTTAGAGCATTAGCAAATAAAACTAAGTTAGATATAGCA
>CAYJPP010000008.1:17793-34499 GCA_964372175.1 uncultured Muribaculaceae bacterium | reverse complement strand
TTGGTTTATTACTTTTATATGTTTCACGTGGAACATTAGTTTATTACTCTTATATATTTCATGTGGAACATTAGTTTATTACTCTTATATATTTCATGTGGAACATTAGTTTACTGCTCTTTGTATGTTTCACGTGGAACATCGGTTTATTGCTCTTATATGTTTCACGTGGAACATTGGCTATCATTCTTTGAATGTTTCACTTGGAACATTGGTTTATTACTTTTATATGTTTCACGTGGAACATTAGTTTATTACTCTTATATGTTTCACGTGGAACATTGGTTTATTACTCTTTGTATGTTTCACGTGAAACATTGGTTTATTGCTCTTATATGTTTCAAGTGGAACATTGATTATCATTCTTTATATGACCAAAAGAAAAAACTGATTACTCAGTTTCTATTTCTTCTTGGGCTTCGTTTTCTTCTTTTGAAATCAAGGCAATTGTTGCAACCTTTTGGTCAGACTTCAAATTGATTAACTTCACTCCTTGTGCAACTCTACCGGTAGAAGAGACTTGATCAGATGCAATTCTAATTACTATTCCATTATTAGTTACTATCATTAAATCTTCATTTTCAGAAACAATTTTAAATGATATAATATTCCCATTTTTCTCAGTAATATTTAAAGCCTTAACACCTTTACTTCCACGATGTGTCATCCTGTATTCACTAATTGGAGTCTTTTTGCCAAATCCTTTTTCAGTAACAACTAATATTAACGACTCGTCATTAGCAACTTCACATCCAACAGCTGTACCTTCTCCCATGTTTATACCTTTAACACCAGATGCCGTTCTTCCCATAACTCTAATTTCAGATTCATCAAATCTTACCATTCGGCCGTTAGATGATCCTATAATTAATGTTTCAGTACCAGATGTTTTTTTAACTGATATAAGTTGATCATCTTCTTTTAAAGTAATCGCTATTTTTCCATTTGTACGAATACTATCAAACTCAGATATCATTGTTCTTTTCACTAAACCATTTTGCGTACAAAATACAACATATTGTTTTTCTTCATTTTGTTCTACTTTTAGCATAGCACTGACTACCTCTTCTTTATCTATTGGTAATAAGTTAACTATCGGCAACCCTTTTGCTTGCCTACTAAATAGAGGAATTTCATAACCTTTAACACGATATACTTTACCTTTATTTGTAAATATCAACAAATAATCGTGTGTAGACATTGATAATATGTTTTCAACAAAATCTTCTTCATTAGTTGTCATGCCTTTTATTCCAACCCCACCACGATTTTGTGTTTTATATGTATCTGTATCCATTCTTTTAATATATCCTTTATTTGTTAAGGTAATTACTATATCTTGAACAGGTATCAATGATTCATCATCAATATAATCAATTGCCGTCATATCAATGATTGTTTGACGTTCATTAGCGAATTTATTCTTTATTTCCATTAATTCTTCTTTAATAATATCTAATATTTTTTGCTCGCTTGCTATTATTTCTTTTAATTCTTTAATTAATGTTTCTAATTTTTCCACTTCTGACATTATTTTATCTTTTTCAAGACCTGTTAATCGTCTTAACTTCATTTCAAGTATAGCTTCTGATTGAATATCATCCAATCCATACTTTTCTTTCAATAATTCTTTTGCAATAATATCACTATCAGATTCTTTTATAATTTTAATTACTTCATCAATATTATCTAAGGCGATTTTCAATCCTAATAATATATGTAATCTTTCTTCTGCTTTTCTTAAATTAAATACAGTTCTTCTATGTATTACCTCTTTTTGGTAATCTATATAATTGCTTATAATCTGTTTCAAATTAAATATTTGAGGCTTCTTTTCATGTATCATTAATAAATTAATGCCATATGATGTTTGTAATTGAGTATGCTTATATAAATTATTTAATAATACATTAGGATTCGTTTCCTTTTTTAATTCTACAACTATTTTTAAGCCATTTTTTAAAGAGGTTTCGTCTCTAAGGTCTGATATACCTACCAACACTTTTTCTCGAACTAATTCAGCTATTTTTAACTGTAATGATTCTGTATTAGTTTGATAAGGAACTTCTGTAATAACAATTTGATTCTTACCTTTTTCTTCTACTATTTCAGCTTTCCCTCTAATAGCAATTGAACCTTTCCCAGTTTCATATGCTTTTCTTATACCCGAGTTACCTAAAATACTTCCGCCTGTTGGAAAGTCTGGTCCTTTAACATGTTGCATAAGTTCATCAACAGTAATATCCGAATAATCTATATAGGCAATACATGCATCGATCACTTCGCCTAAATTATGAGGAGGAATATTAGTAGCCATTCCAACTGCTATCCCCATTGCACCGTTTACCAAGACATTTGGAAATCTTGATGGTAACACAACTGGTTCAGTATCCCTAGCATCATAATTTTCAACAAAATCAACTGTTTCTTTATCAATATCTTTTAACATTTCCATAGAAATTTTAGCTAGTTTTGATTCTGTATAACGTTCCGCTGCGGCAACTGAACCGTCAATGAATCCAAAATTACCATGTCCGTCTACTAATGTGTGTCTAAAACTAAAATCTTGAGCCATTCTTACCATAGCCTCATATATACTGCTATTTCCATGCGGGTGATATTTCGCCATAACAATTCCGACAGTATTAGCACTCTTAACATGAGCTTTATCAGGCGTGAAACCTTCTTTATACATCCCATATAATATTCTTCTATGAACTGGTTTTAGCCCATCTCTTAAATCAGGCAACGCTCTTGAAATAATAACGCTTAACGAGTATTCCAAAAATGATTTCCCAACTTCTTGTTCTATATCAACTAATTCTAATCTATCCATAATTCCTCCTAAACATCTATATTTTCTGCATATGGTGCATTTTCTTCAATATATCTACGTCTAGGTTCAACCTCTTCACCCATTAGTGTTTCAAATATTGCATCTGCTAACATTGCATCTTCTACTGTAACTTTTTTCAATAATCTTTTTTCTATATTCATTGTTGTTTCACTTAATTCCTCTTTATCCATTTCGCCTAGCCCTTTCATACGGTTGACTGCGTATCGCGCATTTTCTGGCAAAGTATTCAAATATTCATTTTTTTCTTCTTCTGTTGCACAATACTTAATGTTTTTACCATGAACTACTTTAAATAATGGCGGTTGGGCGGCATAAATATATCCTTTTTGTACAACCGGTTTAAAAAAGCGATAAAAAAGTGTTAGTAATAATGTTCTAATATGTGAGCCGTCAACATCTGCATCTGACATAATTATAATCTTATGATACTTACAATTTTCTACATTAAAGTCATCTCCAATCCCTGTTCCAAGAGCTGTAATTAAGCTTCTTATTTCGGAATTAGCCAATATTTTATCTAATCGAGCTTTTTCAACATTTAATATTTTACCTCGAATAGGTAATATAGCTTGTGTTGTTGCATCTCTACCACCTTTTGCGGCTCCAGCTGCTGAATCCCCTTCGACTATAAATAATTCACAGTCTGCTGGATTTTTAGATGAACATTTAGCAAGTTTTCCCCAGTCGTTTGTAAAGTCAGCTTCGGTTTTCTTTCTTGTAAGTTCACGAGCTCTTTTAGCAGCAACACGTGCACGAGCTGCTGTCATTGATTTATCAATGATTATTTTAGCTTGGTCGGGATTCTCTAATAAAAATCTTTCAAACCCATCTGAAAAAATTTCGTCAGATATTTTTCTAACTTCACTATTACCTAGTTTTGTCTTTGTTTGACCCTCAAATTGTGGATTTGGATGTTTACAAGAAACAATCATTGTCAATCCTTCTCTAACATCTTCGCCTGTAAGTGAATCGTCATTTTCTTTTAAATACTTGTTGTTTTTAGCATATGTATTCAAAATTCTAGTTAAAGCTCGCTTAACTCCATCCTCATGTGTTCCACCTTCATGAGTATTGATATTATTAACAAATGAATAAATACTTTCTGAATAACTTGAATTGTATTGAAACGCTATTTCAATTGATATATCTTGTTTTGTATCTTCTAAATATATAACATTCTCATTAATCGGAGTTTTATTTTTATTAAGCAAATTTACATATTCACTTATACCACCTTCAAATAAAAATGTTTCTTTTTTGGGTTCAATAACTTCCCGATCATCAATTAATATAAGTTCTAATCCTTTATTTAAAAACGCTAGTTCTCTAATTCTAGTTCTTAGAATATCATATTCATAGATTGTTGTTTCATTAAAAATTTCAGCATCTGGTTTAAATGTGACTGTTGTACCGGTTCTGTTAGCTTCACAGTCACCTATTACATCTAATGGTTGCTTTGTTTTCCCACCATCTTCAAATTTTATTTGATATATTTTTGAATTTTGATAAACTAAAACTTCTACTTTTGTGCTTAGCGCATTAACAACAGAGGCACCAACACCGTGAAGTCCTCCTGAAACTTTATAACCGCCTCCGCCGAATTTCCCACCGGCATGCAATACTGTATAAACTGTCTCTACTGTGGATAATCCTGTTTTAGCATGAATTCCAGTTGGAATACCTCTACCATTATCTTTTACAGTAATAGAATTATCTTTATTTATAATAACCTCTATCACAGTACAGTATCCTGCTAAAGCTTCATCAATAGCGTTATCAACTATTTCCCAAACCAAATGATGAAGACCTTTTGAACTTGTTGTTCCAATATACATACCTGGCCTTTTACGTACTGCTTCCAATCCTTCTAAAACTTGAATATTCGATTCATCATAATTGTTATTCATTTTTTCCCTCTTCCATTTTTGTAATATTTCCTTCTTTAATTTTATAATAACTAACACTTTTAAACTTATCTTTTTTTAATTTATTAATATTTGTTGTCGTTATAAATACTTGATAATCATTATTTAATACATTTAGTAAATTAAGTTTTTTCTTATTATCTAATTCACTAAATACATCATCTAATAAAATAAGTGGTTTTCTATTTTTGGCTTTTTCATATACTTCTATTTCTGCTAATTTTAAACTTAATACCACAGCTCTTTGTTGTCCTTGAGATCCAAATATTTTAAGATCTTTATTATTCAAATTAAAAATCAAATCATCTCTATGTGGACCTATTAATGTAGTCCCGTTTTTCACTTCTTTTTTATAATTTTCCTGTAACTTATCTTTAAATTCTTTTTTAATATCATTTTCATTTTCAAAAAAATTACATACATATTGGACTTTAAATTCATTATTGTTGCATAACTTGTTATAAAATATATTACTTTTTTCATCAAGTTTTGAAATAAATTTTTTTCTCATATTATATAACAATACACCTTTGTCAATTAAATAATTGGAAATAATTTCAAAATAATTATCATCTATTTTTATGTTTACTTGCATTTTCCTTAAATAATCATTTCTAATTTTTAATAACTTATTGTAATCACTTAATAATTTTATATATCCCTTTGATAACTGACTTAATTCCTCGTTTATAAAATTACGCCGACTTGTTGGTGGGCCTTTTATAATATCTAAATCATCTGGGGTAAATAAAATAACATCTAATGATTCAAATATATAATCACTTATTTTAGTAATTGTAGTGCCGTCCCTCATAATTTGTTTCTTATTTTCTGACATTGTAATTGAATAAGTACTTTCAAAATTATTGACCCTAACTTTTCCTATTACACTTGCAGTTTTTTTATCATTTTTTATTATTTGATTTGTATCTAATAATCTGTGAGATGTTGTACGCGCCAAAAAATAAATGCTTTCAAGTAAATTTGTTTTTCCTTGTGCATTATTTCCATAAAAAACATTAATATTTTTATTTAAGTTAACTTTAATTTTTTCATAATTTTTAAAATTTTTTAGTTGTATAAATTTTAAAAACACTTAATCACCTCTTTTTGTAAAAAAAAGCCTATATTTCAGTTTTTTTTATAATCTAGTATATTTATACCAATACATATATTATATCAAAATTTAGGCTAAAAAACAATAAAAAAGACAATAATTGTCTTAAAAAATTGGTTATACTATAATGATTTTCTCTTTTTTACTAACATTAATAACATAGTTGCTCTAAATATTTGTGATTCAAAAGATTGGTATGACATATCAAGTTCATACTGGATATTATTTTTAAATTTTATTAAAGTTTTTTTCTCTTTTTTTTCATAACTAATTATATTATTTAATGATACCCAGTGGCAATCATCTTGTCTAGGAGAACACGAAGGAAAAAATATAACTTCTCTATGTTCATCAACTACGATTGGTAGTTTATAATTCATTTTTAACAACGCTTTACTGCCTAAATATCTCCCTTGATAATCACTTCCAAAATACATACAACTTTCATTAATAGTACTCATTATATTATTATTAACTGTAAAAATATTCTCTGCTTCATATATTTTAGTTTCTAATTTTGATTTAGGCGCTAATAATAATGTATCTGTATTAACAAAATACTCTTTCATAATAACCTCCTTTACTAACTTAGAATTTCTGCTAAGTGATTACTATGATAGCATATATATTAATAAGTTCATCCTTTAATAGTTCGACAAATTCTGACAAAATTCGACAAAAAAAATCATATTTAATATGATTTCATTGGTACTACTAATTGAATTAAAGTATCCTCGTCTTTTGCTTTTATTATTATTGGTTTTATTTCCTCGTTATATAATAATTCTATTTCTTCACAATCAAACACTTTTATTGCATCCATCATATATAATGAAGAAAATGCAATCTTAAAATATTCATGATTATTACTTTTTAAAAACAATTTTTCTTCTGATGTTCCTATTTCAGGAATATTAGAATTAGCTGTTAAAATATTATCTGAACATTCCAATCTAACGCTTTTGTTATCTTCCGTTGTGGAAAAAAGTGCTGCTCTATCAATCAAAGAATAAAATTCAGAAGTTGCGACAGTTATTTTTTCTTTAAAACTAGTTGGTATTAACTTTGATACATCTGGGTAACTACCTTCAATTAGTTTTGACATAATTACTAAATTTGAATACACCATAACAATTTTATTACTAAATATATGTAGTTCTACATTTTCTTCATCATCGTCTAACATCTTAGTTACTTCAATTATGTTTTTAGTTGGAATAATTATATTTACTTCTTCTTGAATACTTTGATCTATTTCAATTGTTTTTTGCGCTAGCCGGTAAGAATCAGTTGCTCTAAATGTAAGTTTATTATCTGATATTTGAACATTGATTCCTGTAATAGTTGGTCTAGAACTTTGAGCAGATGCTGCAAAAGAAGTTTGAGAAACTAAATTTTTTAACATTTTACTATTTATAATAATAGGAGTTTTACTAAGCTCTAAATCTAAATTAGGAAACTCATCTAAATTATTGCAGATTAATGAGGTATTACAATTATTTACCTCAGTTGTTGTTGAGATAAATATTTTTGAATCTACAACTTCTTCTATTGTTATAATATCATTAGGAAACTTTTTAATTATTTCATAAATATATTTTCCTGATACTACCAATTGGCCATAATCAAATTCACCAGCCAATTCATTTTTATCTATGAAAGCTTTTATAGTAATATCATTATCAGTACTTAATAAGTATAAGCCCTTTTCATTTAGTTCAAATTTAATACAATTAAGAATAGGTTTTAAATTTTTACTAGATATCCCTTTTATTACATGATTTAATTGTTTTAATAATATATCTTTTTTAATTTTAAAATTCATTATGTCCTCCTTATTATTATATATTATATTATTTATAGTGTCTGTGGATAATGTGGATAACTTTTTAAAATGGTGCAAACAAAGTAAATGTCACAAAAATTATCCACATAAATACTATTAGTTATCCACATATTTTACTAGTTATCCACACTTAGCCCTGGAAGCTGTTTAATTATTTTATCAATTTCCACATGTAAAGATTCATCTTTTCCAATTTCGTCTTTAATTTTTTTTACAGCGTGCATTACAGTTGTGTGATCTTTGCCACCAAATTCAGATCCAATCTTAGGTAAAGATTCATTTAAGTATGTTCGACAAATATACATAGCTATTTGCCTTGGGATCGCGATATCATTACTACGCTTTCTTCCTTTTAGGTCTTCAACTGTTACATTATAGTTTTGAGCTATTATTTGCTGAATCTGGTCGATTTTATTTTTAGCAATAATTGATTTACTAAATTGATCTTTTAGAGCTTCTGCTGCAAGTTCAAGTGTTATATGTGATCCATTCATCATAGCTGAATATGCAATTACACGCCTAATAGAACCTTCTAATTTCCTTATATCACTAGTACAATTATTAGCAATGTATTCCTTTACTTCACTTGTAAATAATTCATCCATATTGTGCGAACTAATTTTATTTGATATAATATCCATCCTAAGTTGAAAGTCTGGTGGATGGATATCAACAATTAATCCCCATACAAACCTTGTCCGTAACCTTTCCTCTAATTTTTTTAAATCATCAGGTGATCTATCAGAGGATATTATAATTTGTTTATTATTTGTGTGTAATTCATTAAAAGTATTAAAAAACTCTTGTTGTGTTTTGTGTTTCATTTCTAAATATTGAATATCATCAATCATTAAAACATCTACATCACGATATTTTTTCTTAAAAGCTTCAATTAATTCAAAATTACTATCAGTGTTATTTTTTTTATATATTTCTAAATAATCATTAACAAAATTATCAGAAGTTACATATAATACTTTTTTTTGACTATTATCTTTTATATAATTTCCAATTGCATGCATTAAATGTGTTTTACCTAGACCACTTTTTCCATATATAAACAAAGGATTATACATGGTTCCAGGTTGTTCGGCAACAGCTAAGGCAGTAGCCTTAGCAAATTTATTACTACTTCCAGTAATAAAAGTTTCAAATGTATTTTTAGGGTCTAAATTCGAATTAAATATTTTATTTTCGGGAACACCTATTTCATCTATATCTATTATGGAATCATTATTTAAGTCATCATCAGTAACAAAGTCAAATTTGAATATAGAGCCAGTAACATCTGTAAAGATTTTTTCAATTAAATCATAGTAGTTATCTTTTAAATGTTTTTTATATAAAGGCATTGGAACTAATATTTTAGCGTGTTCCTCTGTTAATTCAATTAATTTTGTTTCTGTAAACCACATGTCATATAAAACAGGAGTTAGTTCGTCTTTAATTTTGATTAAAAAAGAATCCCATATAATATTTATATCCATAGTTATCCACCTCCTTATCCACAGTTACTACGAATATTGTACATTATTTAAAATAAAAAATCTATAAAAAAAAGCTAAATTGTGAATAAAATCAAAATTATCCACAACGAAGACCTTTTAAAACGCAAGGGAAATAATAGTTATCCACATTTATGTGAATAAGTGTTTGTGGATAAAAAATAACCTGTTAATAAGTTATCCACAGCTCTGTGGATAACTAGAAAAAATTATCAATAAACTGTATAAAATAAAAAATAATTAATAAAATTAATAAAAACATTTGACAAATTAGATAATAATCTATATAATTAATTAAGCAAAGCGAATTTATAAGGCATGGGAGGTGTCAAATGAAAAGAACATATCAACCAAATAATAGAAAAAGAAGTAAAAAAATGGGATTTTTCGCACGTATGAAAACTAATATAATTAATAATCGTCGTCGTAAGGGTCGTAAAGTTTTATCTCACTAAACACCACTGAAATCAGTGGTGTTTTGTTAATATTAAGAGGTGATTTCATGAACAAAGAACATATATTAAAAAAAAACTTAGATTTTCAAAGAATAATAAATAAGTATAAGCCATATAGATATAAGGACTTTTTAATTTATATTGAAAAGTGTAATATTGAAAATTATTTTTTTGGATTTTCAGTTGGTAAAAAAATTGGTAATGCCGTTATTAGAAACAAAATAAAAAGGCAGTTAAAAAACATTGTTTCTAAAAAAGACTTTCAAAAAGGATTTAATTGTATTATAATGGTTGGGAGAGGTATTGTAGATAAAAGTTACCAAGAAATTGAGACTAACTTATTAACAGCATTAAAAAACAATAAATTAATTAAAGGAGAATAATATGAAAAAAATAATTATACTTATATTGTCAATTGGGATTTTAACAGGGTGTACTGAATATAAAGAAATAGATAAAAACGATGTGATTGATGAAAAAACTAATCAAAGAGTTGTTGATAATATTTTATGTAAAACAGATGATACTGTATCTAATTTTGAAAGAATTAAAAACGAAGAATTAGAAATGCTAAACAATAAATTACAAAACAATGAATTGAGTCAAGATGAATATAATAATCAAGTTAATGAATTAAATACAATTTTTAATATTGATGATGTTGTAAAATGTAATGAGTTTAGTATTTTAAGCGGTGAGAACGGAGTTTGGGAAACTATTTTTGTAAAACCGCTATCATGGTTATTATTACAACTAAGTGATCTAACTACTTTTTCTGGATTAGCCATTATTATTGTTACTATATTAATTAGGTTAGCTTTATACCCTATTACTAAAAAAACAGCCATGCAATCAGAAAATATGGCTTCTGCTAGAAAAAAATTGACGAAAGTAGAAGAAAAATATAAAAACAAAGCAGATAAAGAATCACAAATGTTAAAAGCACAAGAAACTATGAAGGTTTATAAAGAATTTAACATAAATCCAATGTCTGGATGTTTGTATGCCATAATTCAAATACCGTTATTCTTTGCCTTTTATGAAGCTTTATATAGATTACCAGTAATCTTTGAAGAAAGTTTTTTGGGTATAAACTTAGGATTAAATCCAACAACGGCATTCTCACAAGGTCAATGGTACTATATTTTAATTCCTATCATGGTAGTTGCTGCAACTTATTTCTCATTTAAACTAAATAAAGCAACAAATCCAGTTGGAGAGCATGCTAATCAGATGAAAATAATGGTAAATATAAGTGTAGTTATGATTGCTTTCGCTTCATTCACTGTATTTACAGGAATTGCATTATATTGGATTGTGAATAGTTCATTTACAATAGTTCAAAACTTAATTGTTAAAAAGGAGAAAAAAAATGCTCACATCATATAAATATGAAATGAAGAACAAAGAAGAATTAGAAAATAAAATAAAAAATGAGCTAAATGTATCTTTTGATGATATATATATGTTTGAAGAAGAAACAACAACAGGACTTTTTAAAAACAAGAAAATTAAAATAGAAATTGTAAAAAAAGAAGATGTAATAAAACACTGTGAAGAATTTTTTAAAGAACTTTCTAAATTAATGAAAATAAAAATTAATCATGAAATTAATTTTAAAGATGAAACATTAAAAATAATATTAGTTTCTGAACATAATAACGTATTAATAGGTAAAGACGGAAAAACCCTTAATTCATTAATGTTGATTTTAAAACATTATTTAGAATCTTCAAAATATAAGATATATTTAGATTTAGATGTTCAAAACTATAAGCATAAAAAACTAAAACGATTAGAGAAAGATATAAAAAATATATGTAAAGAAGTCCTTATCATGAAAAATGAAGTTAAGTTGGACCCAATGAATTCATATGATCGACGTATTGTACATAATATTGTAAGCAAATTTGATAATTTAACATCCATAAGTTGTGGAGAAAATGAAGAAAGATATACTATAATCAAATTTGTTGATTAAATATCTTTTTTTTAAATAAAGGAGAATTTTATGAAAGACACAATAGCCTCTATATCAACCGCGCTTGGAATTGGAGCAATATCAATTATTCGTGTTAGCGGAAATGAAAGTATTAATATAGTAAATAAAATTACAAAGTTCAAAAAATTATTAAACTGTGATAGTCATACTATTGTATATGATTTTATTGTTGATAATGAAGATATAATAGATGAAGTATTAATATCTATAATGAAAGCGCCTAAAACGTTTACAGTTGAAGATATAGTAGAAATAAATTGCCACGGTGGAATAGCTACAACAAATAAAATATTAGAATTATTATTAGAAACAGGGTGTCGCTTAGCAGAACCAGGAGAATTTACAAAAAGAGCGTTTTTAAATGGAAGAATTGATTTAATAGAAGCTGAAGGCGTAATGGACTTGATAAACTCAACCACAGATATGTCAAGAAAAGCAGCAGTAAATCAAATAAGTGGTAAAACATCAGGCTTAATAAAAGAACTACGGCAAAAGATTATAGAAATATTAGCTAGCATTGAAGTAAATATAGATTATCCTGAATATGATGATATAGAACAAATAAGTCAAAACAAATTATTATTAGAAATAAAAGAAATAGAAAGTCAAATTAATATATTAATCAAAAGAAGCGAAAACGAAAGAATTATAAAAGAAGGAATCAAAATAGCTTTAATTGGCAAACCAAATGTTGGGAAAAGTAGTTTGTTGAACAGATTGCTTGAAAAAGAAAAAGCAATAGTAACAGATATAGCTGGAACAACACGGGATATAGTTGAGGACTATATTAATTTAGATGGTGTTTTATTAAAAATAATAGATACAGCAGGCATAAGAAACACTTCCGATTTAGTAGAAAAACTAGGTGTTGAAAAAAGCAAACAAGTTATAGATGAAGTAGATTTAGTTTTGTGTTTAATAAACAACGGGGAAACATTAGCACAAGAAGATCTTGATATAATAGATAGTATTAAAAATAAAAATCATTTAATAGTAGTTAATAAAAGCGATTTAGAGAGAAAAATAAATTTAAAAAATATTGAAAGTGACAATTTTGTTTTCATTTCAACAATAACTAATGAAGGTATTGAACCTTTAAAGAAAAGAATAAAACAACTTTTTAATTTAGAACAATTAGAAAGTAAAGATTTAAATTATTTATTAAACGCAAGAGCAATATCTTTTTTAAAGAAATGCTTACCTATTATAAAAGACATTGAAAAGGCACTTGATGAAAACCTGCCAATAGATATGATAGAAATTGATATAAAAAACATTTGGGAAATTTTAGGATTAATAATAGGTGAATCTTATGAAGATGAGCTCATTGAACAATTATTTAGCCAGTTTTGTTTAGGAAAGTAGGAATTATATGAAATATGATGTAATTGTTGTTGGTGGAGGACATGCTGGTTGTGAAGCGTGTTTAGCAACAGCTAAAAACAATTTAAATACATTATTAATAACAGGGAGAATAGATAATATTGCTACCCTTCCCTGCAATCCTTCAATAGGTGGTTCTGCAAAAGGGATAGTTGTTAGAGAAATAGATGCACTTGGAGGAGCGATGGGGAAAGTTGCAGATAAAAGCCAGATCCAAATGAAACTTCTTAATTATGCTAAAGGACCTGCTGTTCAGGCTTTAAGAGCACAAGTTGACAAAATGACTTATCCACAGGAAATGTTAAAACATTTACAAAAACAAAAAAATTTACAATTAAAAGAAGCCATAGTCGAAGATTTGTTAATCGAGGAAAATAAAGTGTGTGGTATAAAATTAGAAGATGGAACAAAAATATTTTCAAAAGCAGTTATTTTAACAACTGGAACATACTTAAAAGCGGATATATTGATAGGTAATACCAGAACGAGAAGTGGTCCAAACGGTGAAAAACCAAGTAATCATTTAAGTGATAATTTAAAAAAACTAGGTTTTGAAATAATTAGATTAAAAACAGGAACCCCTCCAAGAATAGAAAAAAATAGTATAGATTTTACAAAAGCAAGACTAGAAAATGGCGATGAAGTGCTAAGATATTTTAGTTTCGATAATAATGTTAAGTATGATAGTTCAATGCAAGAACCGTGTTATTTAATCTATACTACCCCTAGAACCCACGAAATAATAAACAATAATTTAAACAAATCCAGCATGTATGGAGGATTAGACGATATAGAAAGCGTGGGGCCAAGGTATTGCCCTTCTATTGAAGATAAAATAGTTAGATTCAAAGAAAAAGAAAAGCATCAGTTGTTTTTAGAACCAGAAAGTAAATACTATAATGATATATATATTCAAGGTTTCTCAACATCGATGCCTGAATCTGTTCAAGACATGATGATTAGATCTTTGCCAGGATTAGAAAATGCAATAGTAAATAAATATGCATACGCAATAGAATATGATTCAATATACCCGACACAGTTAAAACAGAGTTTAGAAACTAAAATTATAGAAAACTTATTTACCGCTGGGCAAATTAATGGAACAAGTGGTTATGAAGAAGCGGCCTGTCAAGGGTTAATTGCAGGTATAAATGTAAGTTTAAAGCTGGCAAAAAAGGAGCCTCTTATTTTGAGAAGAGATGAAGCATATATAGGTGTTTTAATTGATGATTTAGTAACTAAAGGAGTAAGAGACCCCTATCGTTTATTAACTTCACGTGCCGAATTTAGATTACTGTTAAGAAATGATAATGCTGATTTGAGATTAAGAAAATATGGATATCAAAATAATTTAGTTAGCAAAAATCAATATGATAAACTAGAAGTTAAAATACAACAAATGGGTAAATTAAGTGATGAACTAAATCTTATTAAATTAACTCCAAATAATAATGAATATTTGATAGGTATTGGGACAACACCATTAAAAGACGGAATTTACTTATACGACCTGTTAAAAAGACCAGAAGTTAAAATGGAAAATGTAGAAAAATTTTTAAATAACAACTATGATGTAGAGGTTAAAGATCAAATCGAGTTGAAAATAAAGTATGAAGGTTATGTAGCAAAAGCAGTTAACGAAGCAAAAAAAATGCAAGAAATGGAAGAAAAAAAGATACCTAAAAATATAAATTACTATGATATTACTAATTTAGCCAGTGAAGCAAAACAAAAATTGACAGAAGTACAACCTACTTCTGTTGGGCAAGCAATAAGAATAAGTGGAGTTAATCCGGTGGATATATCATTATTAATGATATATTTAAAGAAAGTAGGACGAAATGACTGAAAAAGAGTTTGTAGAACAATTACTTAATATAAATGTAGAAATAACTCCTTTTCAATTAGAACAATTAGAAAAATACTATGTAATGTTGATAGAAAAAAACAAAGTGATGAACTTAACTGGAATAACTGATAAAAAAGGAGTATATTTGAAACATTTTTATGATAGTATTACATTAATAAAAGGAGTTAATTTAAATGAAGTTAACTCAGTGTGTGATATAGGAACAGGAGCTGGTTTTCCAGGAGTAGTTTTGAAAATAATATATCCACATTTAGAAATTGATTTAGTAGACTCTTTAAACAAAAGAATAATATTTTTAAATGAAGTAATTAAAGAGTTAAATTTAACTAATGTTAAAACTATTCACACAAGAATTGAAGATTTTAAAAATAAAAACAAATACGATGTTGTGACATGCAGAGCAGTTTCTCATTTGCGAATAATAAGTGAATTAGGTATTCCTTTGGTGCGAGAAAAAGGATACTTTATACCTATGAAAGCCAACATTTCCCAGGAAATAGAAGAAAGCAAAGAAATATTAAGGCTATTAGAATCAGAAGTAGTTAGTGTTTCCACTTTCAATTTACCTTATGAAAAAAGTGTCAGAAACATAGTTAAAATTAGAAAAAACAAGCATAATCCAGCATTTCCCAGAAAATATTCAGACATAAAGAACAAACCAATACAATAAAAAAGTGTCAAGCAAAAAAATATTTCCCAAATAATCTTGCAATATTTCCCAAAGTGTAGTACTATAATATTGTAAAAGATTAAGAAAGGGGAAATTTTTTGTGCAAAAAAATAGAGAAATATTCGAATTAAATCTTAAAGATATTTTGCCAAATAGATTTCAACCACGTATTACGTTTGATGAGACTTCAATAAATGAATTAGCGCAATCTATAAAAAAATTTGGAGTTATACAGCCGATAGTGGTAAGAAAAATTGGTGAAAGGTTTGAGATAATTGCAGGAGAGAGACGTTACAAGGCAAGTGTTTTAGCTGGCAAAACAACTATTCCGGCAATAATTTTTGAGTTGACAGATAATGAAAGTGTGGAAATAGCTTTATTAGAAAATATTCAAAGAGAAGACTTAACACCAATTGAGAAAGCCATTTCTTATAAAAAAATACTTGATATTAATTTATATAGTCAAGAAGACTTAGCTCAAAAATTGGGTAAATCTCAATCATCAATTGCTAATACATTAAGACTGTTAACATTAAGTGATGATGTTCAAGAGTCATTATTAAAAAGCGAAATATCAGAAAGACATGCAAGATCATTACTAAAAATAAAAAACGAAAAACAACAAATTGAAATGTTACATAAAATAATAAAAGAAAGACTGACAGTAAGAAAGTTAGACGAGGAAATAAGCAATATGGAATTTTTTGAAAATAATAAAGTTGTTGAGATACCAACTAATAATACAACACAAGATTCTTTTGTTGATGTTCAAAGTATCGAAAATAATGCAAAGGATATAGCAATTCCAGAAAAACCAAAACCTAATATGGATGCATTATTGCAGACAACACCAGAAGTAAATCAAAATAATCAACAAAATGAAAATTTTTATAACTTTTTTAATTTTGATCAAAAGCCAGAATCATCAGCGGTGCCTGCGACAGCTTCTAATCAAGGTGTTCAATCAGCGACAACTCCAACTCAACCAGAGTCAGCACCAGCATTTGGATTTGAAACGTCTGCCCCAATTGCAGACCCAGCTCCAACATTTGGATTTGAAACACCAAGCGTTC
>CAYJPP010000008.1:0-17693 GCA_964372175.1 uncultured Muribaculaceae bacterium | reverse complement strand
CAGTAGCAGAACCAACAGTGGCTCCTGCTCCGACATTTGGATTTGAAACACCAAGCGTTCCAGTAGCAGAACCAACAGTGGCTCCTGCTCCGACATTTGGATTTGAAACACCAAGTGTTCCAGTGGCAGAACCAACAGTAGTGCCAAAAACTGATATAGTTGAAAATATCCCAGCAGTTAAGCCTGACATCCCAGTATATAAAATACCTAATGAGTATGGGTATGAAAATACGGATATAGTTAATTCTGTTCCAGTAGCAGAACCAACAGTTAAAAAAGATGTTATAAAAGCTATTAGTTCTGTTAGAGAAACGATTAAATACATTGAAAGTCAAGGCTTTAAAGTAGATGCAGAAGAAATAGATTTTGAAGACATATATCAAGTAATTATAAAAATCGAAAAATAAAATAAATTGATAGAAAATGTTTTCTATCTTTTTTTTATTTTATAGGGCTATATTTTATCAAATTTAATACTTGTAACATACACTGATAATAAAATTTAAGTTTGAAATTATTTCAAAAAATGTGATATAATAATGAAAATAATATCAGAAAGGGAAATATGATATGACAGTAATGGATAATATTAAACAAATAGCAAGAAGTAATATAAAAACTATTATCTTGCCAGAATCAATGGATTCACGTATATTAGAAGCGGCAGAAATTATAGTTAAAGAAAAACTAGCAAAAATTATTCTGATAGGAAATAAAAAAGAAATAATAACAAAGAGACCGGGTTTAAAAAATATAGAAATAATTGATCCGGAAGAAAGTCATTTAACAGAAAACTATATTGCTGAGTTATATGAATTAAGAAAGAATAAAGGAATGGGTTTAGAAGAAGCAAAAAAACTGCTGTTAACTGATTATATGTACTTTGCATGTATGCTTGTAAAAAATAATAAAGCAGATGGAATAGTTTCGGGTGCTTGTCATTCTACAAGCGATACTTTAAGGCCGGCTTTGCAAATTGTTAAAACGGCTCCTGGTTCAACGTTAATATCAGCCTTCTTCTTAATGATAGTTCCTGATTGTGTTTTTGGTGAGAATGGGACATTTGTGTTTGCAGATTGTGCTTTGGAGCAAAATCCTACACCAGAAAAATTAGCTGCAATAGGTTTTGAAAGTGCTAAAAGTTTTGAGAGTATAGTAAATAAAAAATCAAAAACTGCATTTTTATCTCATTCTAGTTATGGCTCTGCCAAACACGATGATGTAACAAAAGTAGTAGAAGCTGTAAAATTAGTCAAAGAAAAACATCCTGATTATTTAATGGATGGAGAATTACAATTTGATTCTGCAATTATTCCAAGTGTTGCAAAGTTAAAGTGTCCTGATTCACCACTTAAAGGAGAAGCTAATGTTTTAGTTTTTCCAGATCTAGATTCTGCTAATATTACTTATAAAGCCGTGCAAAGACTTGCAAAAGCAGAGGCTTATGGTCCAATTTGTCAGGGAATGAATAAACCTATAAATGATTTATCTCGTGGTTGTTCAGTTGAGGATATAGTTGGAACAGTGGCAATAACAGTAATGCAAGCAATAAAGTAATAGACTATTTTAGGTAATAAGACTATATATATAATAGCGTAAGCTTATTACGCTTTTTCAATGTATAATGAATAAAAAATAATTATTAAAATAACAAATTAACAGAAGAAAAAATGACTATTGAAAATGATATATTAGTTTTACTTTTATTAAGGAGGATTTAAATGAATAAACATACATTTTATATAGATAGTAGAAATAAGATTCATGCATATGATGGAGAATATGTAAAATCTAAAAGAGGAAAAATCTATGCTAAAAGAATAAGTAGATCAACTTTTTTAGTATCAGAAGATAAAAATAGTGAATATATTTTAAATTTTCAAGAAATGATAGAATATATAATAGCAACAATAAATATTTCAAACGAAATAATTATAACAAATCTTTCGCGTGCTATTGTAGGAAGAATGCTGTCGGTGTGTAATGAAAATATAAATATTGAAAAACAGGAAGAAACTACTAAAAATAGCCAAAAAAAAGCAATAGATATTGCAAATGACAGACTATTAGAATTATTTGGAATTACTTATGATGAATTTGTAACATTACCTTGTTTAGAACAAAATGAATTGATGGAGCAGCTTTATATGAACAAAGAGAAAACCGGGGATAAAAAAGTAATGATAGGTTCTGGAATTCATTCGATGTTTATTACTAAACAAAAAGGTGATAGAGTAATGCTTGATGATGGAACATTTGTTAGAGCCGGAGATAATCCTTATCAAAGAAGAAACAGATTAGATGACAAACTAAATGATATAGTGAAAGAAGAATCTTTTATAAAAAAGTTAATTAAAAAAATTGATAGAAATTAATCTATCAACTTTGTTTTTATTATGGGGCAGTTTTAGTTGAAGTTGCTAACTTCCTTTAAATAAAGTATAACTCTAATATTTTGTAATAGCAAGTCATTTATTCGTTATTTTCTATGAATTCTTCAATATAATTATGAATAAATAATCGTATTTTTTCTATTTCAGATTTTGTATTAAGATTTTTGTAATCAATTCTATCAATTATAGTATCAATATAACCTTTTTCTTTTATTATTTCTACTGGGTATTTATAATTAAAATCAAAAATAAATGCTAAATATGATATCCAAATATCTAGTGCAGTTTTTCTATCAGAGGTTAATATAGTAGATTTACTGTAAAATGTTTTTAAAACATCTTCTGAAATTACATCTTGTTCTAAAACACTATCTATAAGTTTTGGGCTCATAGATAATTTATCATTAGTACTTTTCACTCTAAAATTATCTAATTTGTCAGCATCTCGAATAATTTTTGCAAATAATAATTTTCTATCATCATTTGTTTTTTCTATTTCAAATTTATTATGATTTAAAATAGAGAATTTTATAATTTCGTCAAACTCATTTGTTGAAATAAATTTTCTGATAAAGTCATTATCAAATAATATTTCAATGCCATGTTCAGCATGGTTAAATTTACTTGCATCCATTTGACCTAGTATTTTAATTTCATCAAATCTACCAATATCATGCAATAAGCCAATTAGTTTTGCAAGCTCAACATCAGCATTATTTAAATTAAGTGCATTAGCTATTTTTTCAGAGTCACTCATAACATGATATGTGTGAGTTATTTTGCTTTGAGTACTTATATTATTAATATCATAATCATTAATGTAATTTTTAAATTCTTTTAGAGCAATGTTAAAATCAATCATAGTAAGTTCCTTTCTTATCTATTAATATTATATCATGCTTTAATAATAAATAAATAGATGATATAATGTATTTAGGAGATGATTACATGCAAAAATTTGGTAAAGAATGGTGGGAATACAATAGGGATTTAGAGCATGATGAAAATTATTATGCAGGTAAAAGACAAATTATTGATAATTTAGGACTAGACGGCTTGTATAACTATTTATCTTCTTTTGAAATATATGTTGTACCAGAAAAAAAAGAAAAATGGCATGAAGTAATTAAAAGATTAATATACGATAATGAAGTTGATAATATATATGATTATAGAGGCCGGAATATAGACGACAGGTGTGCATATAAAATATGCTATAAAGATTTTTGGTATGATTATATTCAAACATTTATAACAGTTGCACTACTAATGCAAGCAGATATTATTAGCAATAGCGATCAACTAGTTTTATTAGAAACCTTAAAAGATAATGGTGCAGGAATTATGACTAGTCCATTAATAGAAATTTTAATGTTAGATTTTGCAATTAATGGATATAAATTTACTACTGAGTTTTATTCTAAATATTCTTTATTAAACTATAATCAAAATGAAATAAGTAAATTAAAGAAAGAAGCAAAAGCATATTCCGAAAATAAAAGAGAAGCTCATCGTGTGTTAGTAAAAAAATTAAAACAGGTTTTATACAAAAAAAACAAAGAAGAAAATATCGATTATGAAAAAAGTGGAATGAACCTTGAATATCTTCGTCAGCATTGTTCGTGGGAATATCAAGATGAATATAAAATTTACAATGCTCCTAGTATTGATTTATTACTGGTGCGTTGTGCCAAAATAGCAATGCCAGAATATTGTCATAATTATATTTGTTATTCTATTAGTAATGAATTATATGCTTTTGTAAGTATAAGTGAACAATTGGAGGGCATTATGGTAGGAATATCATTAAAACCTGATTTGTGTGGTCAAGGTATTGGTAAATATTTTTTAAAAGATAGTTTACAAGAAATAGAAAAAAGATATCCTGGTAAAAAAATACAATTAGAAGTTCAATCTTGGAACGAAAGAGCTATTAAAGCTTATTCTAGTGTAGGATTTGTTATTACAGAAGAGGTTGAAAAAGAAAAAAATAAACAATTAATAAAATATAAAAAAATGGAAAAAAAAGATATTTAGTCTGAATTGAATTATTATTTAACAAATAAAAAAAGTTGATAGAAATTAATCTATCAACTTTGTTTTTATTATGGGGCAGTTTTAGTTGAAGTTGCTAACTTCCTTTAAATAAAGTATAACTCAATATATATGTTAAATCAAGCAAATGTGATATAATAAATTCAATTTGGAGGAACTATGGAAAAGAATAATGGCAAAAAAGAAATATTAGAAACTGAATATTACGATTCAGGATATGAATTTGAATGTGAACATGATCACTATGTATTAGAACAATATATTACATTTTTAAAAAATAAAGGCATTGTCACTGATAATTACCCGAAAATAGCTTTGACAATTCAGTCAAAACAATTAACTGATGATTGTGATTTAGATGATTGGTGGGCTTATCAGCCTCATATAAATCACTGGATAAAGCAAATTAAAAAAACTTATATTCATACTATACCTACTGCACAATTGATTTTCGGAGCGAATGGAATTAATAATGCATTGAAAAACATTAGTGAAGAAGAATTAAATATGGTATCAAGTTTTTTTGATTATTCACCAAAACAAATCAATGGTATTATGAATTATTATGATAAATTAATGATATTTTGCATGATAGGAGATAATATTGAACTGTTACAAGATAAAGAAAAAACATGGTATAATTCGGACTATTTAAAATTTTATTTAAGAGGCAATATAGATGTTTATCAAATAAATTCTTATTGTGAAAAAAAAGAGATAAATGGAATGAATGAAAGAGAACTATTATTTAAACAATTAGCTGAACAAGGTTATTCTATAGAAGATGTTTTACATGTTGCTCATTCGGCTGAGAATGGAAGCGTTTTAAATTATACTTCATTATATGATAAATATTTAGAGGCAAAGGAAAATAAAGTGAGAGTTTTAAAAAACAATCCTCAATTACAAAGATTTTATAAATAAAAAAGTTGATAGAAATTAATCTATCAACTTTTATTTTCCTAATGGGGCGACTAGTGGGGATCGAACCCACGCATAACAGAACCACAATCTGCCGTGTTAACCACTTCACCATAACCGCCATGACAAATTATATTTTATCAACTAAATTAAAAATATGCAATACTTTTTATTAAAATTTTTGAAATAATGAACCAATAGGTGAATTAATCATATTATATTGTGAGGTGTGATATGAATAATTACTATAATAACCCACAAAATTATAATAATGTAGTGGGAAATAATTATAATAACCAAAAGAAATTCTTCGATCCCTATCAAGGATTTATTAGAGGTAATTTGGAAATTGATACATTCAAACCATATAAAAATCAAACTCCACAAGAAATTTTGCCTATTAATGACCAAGCAAGAATACTAACCACGATTGATTCATTAGGGTTTGCAATGACTGACTTGAATTTATATTTAGATGTTTACCCAGACGATAAAGAAGCTATAAATTTATTTAATCAGTATAGATATGAAAGAGATCAAATGGTTAAAAACTATGAAAGTGCTTATGGGCCTTTAACAACTACAAGTGATGCAATGAATGCATATCCTTGGATCTGGAATGAACGTCCATGGCCGTGGGAGAGATAATATGTGGAAATATGAAAAAAAACTGGAATATCCTGTAAATATAAATAAGAAAGACTTACAAATGGCAAAATGTTTGTTTGCTCAATATGGTGGGCCCGATTCTGAATTAAGCGCTGCTATTAAATATTTAAATCAAAGATATACAATGCCCGATGAAAGAGGTTTTGCATTGCTTACTGATATAGGAACAGAAGAAATGGCTCATTGGGAAATTTTAGCAACGATGATTCACCAACTTTTAAAAGATGCAACGATAGACGAGCTAAAACAAAATGGATTAAGTGAATATTATACAATGCATAATCATTCTAACTTCCCTAGCGATCCACTAGGAGTGCCTTGGAGTAGTAATTATGTTCAAGCGACAGGTAATTATCAAGCTGATTTGGAAACTAATATGGCGTCCGAACAAAGAGCAAAAGTAACATATGAACATTTAATAAACTTAACAAATGATCCGGATGTTATAGCTCCCCTAACCTTTTTAAGACAAAGAGAAGTAGTTCATTATAATAGATTTAAAGAACTGAGAGATTATTATATTAATATATATGACACACAATAAAATAACGCTCCTTGTTTTTAGAAATGGATAAACTAAAACGTTATTAATCTTTAAAACTGAAACCTCCAATAATACTTTGAAAACAGAACATATATATTAATAATAAAACAACATAAAAAAAATGTTGTTTTTGAATACTAAATATGATATACTAATTTTAGGGTAGAGTTAGGAGGTGAATTATGGTAGGTACAAATTTATTAACAGAAATAGAAAAACTAAATGATGAATTGGCTGTACACGTAGCAGATATAAAAGATACATTGAATACTTTCCAATATATTGAAAAAGATTTAGAGAACTGGGCTTCTCAAGATATTGGTGTTGAATTAGTAACCCAATATAAAGGAACTAATTATTTGACAAGTGAAATATTAGGACATATGGAAATGACGCATCAAAAATTCGCATCATTTATAGAAGTTCAAAAAGTAAATAATCAAAATCTAAATTTTGGAGAGGAGGGCTAAGATGGCCTTAATAGACGGAGCAGAAATTGCAAGACAAGCTAAAAGATTAAGCGAGCAAACTGATAAATTAGATGCAACATTTAAAAAATCAATGAGCAGAATGGAAGAAATCCAAAGCCTTTTTAAAAACGCTGGCACTGTTGAAGGAGAATCAATAGCTCAAATAGCTAGTAGTTTACAAAGAGCATATGATTTTAACCGCATGAATATCCAGAGAACATATTATATATTTTCAGATAGAATGTTAAAATATGCTGCAAAATCGGGAGAAAATGTTGACGCTATAAGAGAATCTTTATCAGCATCATCGCAAGCAATGATCAATTCACCAGGGCGTGGATGGTAATAAAAAATTGCAATTAGCAAAATGAAAAAGTTGAAACCAACTTTTTTTTTGCGATTTAATATATAGGCCCATAAATAAAATGATTTTAGATTTACTATATAATATACTTATACTAATCACATAAATGATATTCTCTTGTATACAAAAAAAAGTTGATTTCTCAACTTTTAATCACATTTTAAAGTAAATTAGTTACCTCTGTTTGATTGTTGTCTTTTTTTCTCTTCTCTACAAGATTTACATCTTTGAGGCTCGTTTTGAAAACCTTTTTCAGCATAAAACTCTTGTTCACCAACAGTAAAAGTGAATTCATTACCGCAATCTTTGCAAGTGATATTTTTGTCTTTTAATTCCATTATAGTTCCCTCCTTTATAAAATATTTTAAAATGTAATTGCTCCGAAAGGAAGAAACTAAATTTTAAACCACCTATAATATAACAAAAAAATAAAAAAAAAGCAATAAAATATTTGCATTTTATCTTATTAATGTAAATATATGCTAAAAAAAGTGAAATATGCACTAAATAAGCAAAAAATAGGCACTTATAATAATAGTTTAAGTATAAAAGGACTAATAAAACAACTATATTCATATTATTATTGAAGGTGAAGATATGAAAAAAATAATATTAATTATAGTTTTATTAATGCCAATTAACTCATATGCATACAATACTAGTGCGACTGCAAGTATTCTTATGAATATAGATAATAACCAGATTATATATGGACATAACATTGATTTACAAAGGCCTGTTGCATCTATAAGCAAGATAATGACTGCAATATTGGCAATAGAGTCAGATATGTTAAGTCAAGTGGTGGAAGTAGGATCTGAGATAAATAACGCTTATGGCTCTGCCATATATATTAAAGAAAAAGAGCAAATAACTTTGGAAGCACTAGTATATGGATTAATGCTAAGAAGCGGAAATGATGCATCATTAGCTATTGCAGTGAAGGTTTCAGGCAATGTAGATAAGTTTGTTGATTTAATGAATCAAAAAGCAAGAGAAATAGGTATGAAAAATACAATCTTTAATAATCCTAATGGCCTAGATGACGACGGTGGAAATATATCAACAGCATATGATATGGCAATATTAACTAGCTATGCTATGAAAAATGAAGACTATAAAAAAATTGTTAGTACTGAAAAGTATAAAGTCACAACTAATTTTAACAGCTACTCTTGGACAAATAAGCATAAATTATTATTTCAAAAAGACTACATAACTGGCGGAAAGACAGGATATACGGACATTGCAAGAAGAACACTAGTAACAACAGCTAGTAAAAACGATATTAATTTAGTAGCAGTTACGTTAAATGATGGAAATGACTTTTATGATCATATTAGTTTATTCGAGGAAGCATATGCTAATTTATATGTTAACAAAATACTTGAACAAGGAACAATTAATATAAGTGATGAAAAATATTATAAAAAAGATAGATTATATATATTAAATGACTTTTATTACACATTTGATAAAAGTAGTAATGACGTTATAATTAAATACAAGTTAGAACAGAAAGAAAACTACACAACAGGACAAAAAGTGGGAGTAATAGAAGTAATAATAAATAACAAAATCACACATACAGAAGATATATATATTGAAAAGAAAAATACAATTTTAGATTTTTTAAAGGAACTTTTCACGTGGTAAATAAGATCTGGGGATTTTTTATAATAGTTGGTGTTTTGTATTCTATATTTACAAATAAAATATCAATTATAAATGAAGAGATTTTACTTTCAGCAAAACAAACACTAGATATGATAATAAATATTTTCCCGATCATTGCTTTGTGGTTAGGTATAGCAAAAATAGCAGAAGATTCGGGACTTTTAAAAAAATTTTCTTTAAAGTTATCCAAAATATTAAAAGTAATATTTCCATCCGTCCCCCCTACTCATGAATCATTAAGTTATATTAGTTCTAACATTATAGCAAACATGTTTGGACTGGGGTCTGCTGCTACTCCATTTGGCTTAAAAGCAATGCAATCCCTACAAACATTAAATAAAAATAAAGACGTTGCCAGTGATGCAATGATTACTTTTTTAATATTAAATACAAGCGGAGTTACTCTAATTCCTACGACAGTAATATCATTACGTTTATTATATGAAAGTACGAATTCAACAGGAATAATTATGCCTGTAATTATAATAACCATATTAGGGAGTGCGGCTGGGTTAGGACTTGATTACTTAATAAGGAGAAAAAAATGAGTACATATATAATTCCTTTATTAGTCTTAATTGTGATTATTTACGCTTTGGCAAAAAAAGTTGACATTTATGACTCTTTTGTTAACGGGGCTAGTGAATGCTTTTCTCTAATAATGAAACTGTTTCCATGCTTACTAGGTATGATATTAGGAGTTAATATATTTTTAAAAAGTGAAATTATATTTGATATATTTTCTTTTGTTACACTAATCCCAACTAAAATTATTCCGATGATAATAATGCGCCCAATATCTGGTACATCCTCTCTCGCAATCTTAACTGATATATACCAAACAATAGGACCAGATGGGTTTTTAGGGTATCTAGCGTCTTTTATTCAAGGCTCAACTGATACAACTTTGTATGTAATAACTTTATATTTTGGGAGTGTAGGTATAAAAAAAATAAGGCATGCTCTATATGTTGGATTATTTGCTGATTTAGTAGCAATCATTATAAGTATAATTGTCTGTAATATAATTTTTTAAAAAAATGAATTACCTGAAATATATGATAAGTATTATAATTTTAAATAAGTACTATGGAATGTGATCTCACCGATTTTGTGTTATCAATCAAAGCTATATATACAACTAGAAATATACATGATATAATAGAGCAAGAAAGGTAGGTTTTATGACACCACATATAGAAAGTAAAAAAGAAGAAATTGCTAACATTGTATTAATGCCAGGCGATCCGCTAAGAGCAAAATATATAGCAGAAAAGTATTTGAATAATTACCAATTAATTAATGATGTAAGAAATATGTTTGGATACACAGGATATTACAAAAATAAAAAAATAACTGTTTTTGGATCTGGAATGGGAATACCAAGTATGAGCATCTATGCTTATGAACTTTTTCATTTTTACAATGTAGATTGTATTATAAGAATAGGTTCATCAGGAAGTTTAAATAAAGATATAAAAATAGGTGATGTAGTTTTATCAGAAAGTGTATACACAGAAAGTAACTTTGCATACTCATATAGCAATCAAAAAAAAGATATAGAATATGCAAGTGTAAACCTGAATTCTATAATAAAAAAAGTAGCAGAAAGTAAAAACATTGCTATTAAAGCAGGTCAAACTATATGTACAGAAGTATTTGATCCATATACTATTTCAAAAGAATTTTCAAAAAGAATGGAAGGTAAAGGCATTGCAGCCGAAATGGAAGCATTCGCCCTATTCCACATTGCTAATGTTTTAAAAAAACAAGCCACATGTTTAATGACCATATCCGATTCTCAATTTGAAAAAAGAGAATTAACGGTAGATGAACGAGAAAGAAGTTTAGATGAAATGATTTTATTAGCCTTAGAAAGTTGTTTACAAATATGAATATTATAGACATAATTTTAAAGAAGAAAAACAATCAACCACTTACAAAAGAAGAAATAAATTATTTTATAACAAATCTAGACATATTACCCGATTATCAAATATCTGCATTGTTAATGGCAATAGTATTAAACGGTATGAATGATGAAGAAACAATTAACTTAACAATGGCTATGGCTAATTCAGGTGAAGTCATTACTTATCCGTTTGAGACAGTAGATAAGCATTCAACTGGCGGAGTTGGAGATAAGGTAACATTGATTGTCGCACCAATTGTAGCATCTTTAAATTGTAAAGTAGCAAAAATGAGTGGGCGTGGACTTGGACACACAGGCGGAACAATTGATAAGTTAGAGGCAATTCAAAATCTAAACACAAATATATCAGAAGAAAAGTTCATAAAACAAGTGGAAGATGTAAATATTGCTATAATGTCTCAAAGTAAAGAAATCGCACCAGCAGATAAAAAACTATATGCAATTAGAGATGTAACGGGAACTGTTGAAAGTATCCCATTAATTGCAGCCTCTATAATGAGTAAAAAAATAGCCGCTGGTTCTAAAAATGTAGTTTTAGATATAAAAATAGGGAAAGGCGCTTTTATGAAAAATATAGAAGACGCCAAAGTATTAGCGAAGCTTATGGTAAAGATAGGAAATATGTGTGGGATAAAAACAACAGCTGTATTAACAAATATGGACATTCCACTTGGCAAAAATATTGGCAATTATTTAGAAATAGAAGAAGCAATTGAAATTTTAAAAGGAACTGAAAATAATTTATATGGTGTTTGCGTTGAAATAGCGTCTAGAATGGTAAGTTTATACAAAGATATTAATTATGAAGTAGCAAAAGAACAAGTGCGTGAAGCAATAACAAGTGGGCGAGCATTAAACAAATTTTATGAGTTTATTAAAGTACAAGGCGGAAACATAACTGAGAAAGCCGCATCAAAATATAATCAAAATATTTATGCCACAAGCGAAGGATATATTAATTATGACGCTCTTGAACTCGGAAAATTGTCTGTTCTTTTAGGAGCCGGTCGGAGAAAAAAAGAAGACAAATTGGATTATAAAGCAGGAATAGTATTACACAAATCAATTAATGAACCAGTAAAAAAAGGCGACCTTATTGCGACTCTTTATTCAGATTCAAAAATTGAAATAGAACAAATCAGCAACTGTATTAGTGAAAAAGAAGTAAATTACAAACTGATTTATGAGGTAATATGAAAGAGATAATAGAAAAACTAACAATTAATAATAAAACAATTGCAACTATGGAATCATGCACAGGTGGTAAAATTGTTAACGAATTAACAAATATAAAAGGAAGTAGCAATGTCGTATTATTTAGTTGTGTTACCTACTCTACTGAATATAAAATAAAAATGGGAGTTTCAAAACAGTTAATAGATAAACATACTGTGTATAGTCAAGAAGTCGCACAAGACATGGCATATAAGATAACTTTGTTCGCTAATTCAGATTATGGAATAGGTGTTACAGGGAACTTAACAAACGAATTTGATATAGTATATATATCAATATATAGTAAAGAAAATAACCACTATTCTAACCTTACGTTTTCAACTGATACCTCTGATAGAAATGAAAACAAAAAAGTAATTTCAAATTTAATTGAAAAAATATTGAAAGATATTGTATAAAAAATAAATATATAACCAGTATTAAATAGGTGATTAAATGAAAGTTATTATCAGTTTAATAGGTGTTATATTTTTTTATTCGTTGTTAGGAAATATTTCAGCCTTAACAATACCCGATGAGGCCTTACGGATTAGAGTAATACCAAACAGTAATGAAAATACTGATATAGAAATAAAAAACATAATAAAAGAGCAAATCCAATATGAAATGTATGACTTGTTAAAAAATACAAAAGGGATAAACGAAGCTAAAAGCATTATTGATGAAAACTTAACAAATATAGAAAAAAGAATTCAAAAAACACTAGATTTAAACAATTATCAATTAAATTTCACGGTTGATTTTGGACTAAATCATTTCCCGGAAAAAGAATATAAAGGGATAATTTATGAAGAAGGATACTATGAATCGTTAGTTATAACTATTGGTGAAGGTAAAGGCGATAATTGGTGGTGTGTATTATACCCTCCTCTTTGTTTAATAGAAGAAAATACAGGTGAAGTTCAATATACAACATATGTTCAAGAATTGATAGATAAGCACCTATAAGGTGTTTTTGATTCTTCTAAAATAATATGTAATGCATAAAATATTATATGGGGAAAATTAAATTAAAAAAAAGAATAAAGTTAACAAGAATTAATATTGTTGTTTTGTTAATTGTGACTGTCATAATAGGTGTCGTAATGTTTTTAAGTTTTATAAATAATAAAGCTATGCCAGTGTTATTTAGTTATGCAGAAATAGAAGCTAGAAAGTTGGCCAGTATTATAATTAATAATGCAGTAGGAAGATATGTTACAGAAAGTGTTGAAGTTGAAGATTTGTTTATAATTACAAAAGATAACGATGGAAATATATTAACAATGGATTTTAATCCAATTACAGTTAATAAAATATTAACACAAGCAACAAATAATATTCAAGTCAATTTGAAATACATTGAGCAAGGAAGGGTAGATTTACTAGATATAACAACCAATTCTTTAATAAGTTATGATATTGATAAATTAAAAGAAGGCATTATTTATGAGATTCCCAGTGGGGTAATATCAGGTAATGCTTTTTTGTCTAATGTAGGCCCAAAAATTCCGGTAAGATTTAGTTTAATAGGCGACATAAATAGCTATGTTAATACAAAAGTAACAAATTATGGTATTAATAATGCCCTGATTGAAATAAATATAGTTTTAGAGTTAACTGAACAATTAATACTTCCATTTCAAACAGAAAAAATAGTTATTAAGACATCAATTCCGGTAGGTCTAAAAATGATTCAAGGGAGCGTTCCAGACTATTATATGAACGGTATAGACTCAAACTCACCGCTATTATCAGTACCTCTCCAATAATTTTTTACGCACGAACAAAAGTGTGGTATAATAATAATAGGAGGTATCATATGAAGTATATATTTGTAACAGGTGGCGTTGTTTCGGGGATTGGAAAAGGAATAACAGCCGCATCAATTGGCAGAATTTTAAAATCAAAAGGATTAAAAGTAACAATTCAAAAATTAGACCCCTACTTAAATGTTGACCCTGGAACCATGAATCCCGTCCAACACGGTGAGGTTTTTGTAACTGATGATGGATTAGAGTGTGACTTGGATTTAGGTCATTATGAAAGATTTATAGACGAAAGTTTAAATAGATATAGCAATATAACAACTGGGAAAGTTTATCTACAAGTCTTAAACAAAGAACGAAAAGGAGAATATTTAGGTAAAACAATTCAAGTAATACCCCATATTACTGATGAAATCAAAGACACAGTTTATAAAGCACTAGAAACATCACAAGCGGACGTTATTATAACAGAAATAGGTGGGACAGTTGGTGATATTGAGTCACAACCGTTCATTGAAGCAATAAGACAAATAAAAGCGGAAAACAAAAACGATGTTTTATTTGTTCATGTTACATTAATTCCTTATTTAGAAAAATCTGAGGAACTAAAAACAAAACCAACACAGCATAGTTGTAAAGAATTGATGAGTCTAGGAATAATTCCCAATATAATAATAGCTAGGACAACCCATAAGTTAACAGCTGAAATAAAAGAAAAAATAGGCTTATTTTGCAATATTGCAAAAGAAAACGTTATTGAAAATATAGATGTCGATTCCACATATGACTTACCGATGCTTTTTGAAAAACAAAACATCTCGTCTATTATAAAAGAACAACTAAATTTAAATTATCAAAAAAATGAACTATCAGATTGGCACAATATAGTAAAAGAGAAAAAAATAACTAAAAAAATTAAAATAGCCATTGTCGGCAAATACACAGTATTAAAAGACGCTTATATTTCAATATACGAAGCTTTAAAACATGCTGGAAATAAAAATGAAGTTAAGATCGAAATACTTTGGATTGACTCAGATGATAAGAACATTATAAAAAAACTAAAAGAATCACAAGGAATTATCGTACCAGGTGGATTTGGGGTAAGAGGAATTGAAGGAAAAATTAATGCAATTACATATGCTCGGGAAAATAATATTCCATTATTAGGAATTTGTTTAGGTATGCAATTAATGGTAATCGAATTTGCTAGAAATGTTTGTAATTTAAAAGATGCTAGTAGTGAAGAATTTGAATTTGCGTCAAAAAATCATGTAATACATCTTATGAATGAACAAATAGGCATTGAAGACAAAGGTGGAACTATGCGTTTGGGCTCTTATCCGTGTAGTTTAAACATTGATTCAAAAGCGTATGAAATATATAAAAACACTTTAATTAATGAAAGACATAGACATCGATTTGAATTTAACAATCAATATCGCGAACTTTTTGAAAAAAAAGGCCTTATATTAGCTGGATATTCGCCAGATAAAAAACTAGTAGAAGTAATAGAAATTAAAAATCATCCATTTATGATTGGGACACAATTTCATCCAGAATTAAAGTCAAGACCAAACACACCTCATCCATTATTTGATGAATTAGTAAAAAAATGTATATGAATAGTTTAATACTGTAAAAACATGGTATAATATAAGTGGTGAGAGTATGAAGTTGAAAGTAGTAAATATAATAATTGTTTTAGCAATATTAGTGGTTTTAGGGATAGGGATTTTTTTGATATTTAATATAAAATATAGCGAAAACCCAATCATAGACATAAATCCCAAAACAACATATTATGTCGCATCACCAATGTCAACCGCACCTTTGTACAATCTTCAATTATCAGAAACAATGACATTACCAAGAGGAACAGAAATAATTGTTTCAACCGATAAAGAAAATATTAATGGCAGTGACTATTACAAAATAAATTATCAAAATAATGATTATTATATATTAACTAGTAACTTAACTGAACAAAAGGAACAAGTTGTCTTAGAAAAAGCATTATATGTAAGAACGACAGCAACTTTATATGAGACTGCTAGTAGTTTTGAAATTTTAGGGATGGTTAACAAAGGAGACATGTTAGAAATCACCGATTATACGCCTGTTTTAGAAGATGGTTCAGTTCTTATGTATAAAGTTAAGGCAAATAATCAGGAAGGTTTTATCTACTCAAAATATTTAGTAAGCACTTTGGAAGAAGCTGTTGCAAATTATGACGAAGCAGGTAGTTATCAAATTCACGCTAAAAGAACTAATTCATGGCTATTAGGTGGAGGTGCAGATAAACTAGATTACTATCCGAGGGAAAAAGGTAGTTTTGAAAATAACACAATGCCAGAAGACGTAAGAAGTTATTATCTGCCATCAACAGTATTAAATAATATTGATGCCTATATTAATTTGGCTAAAGAATCAGGGATCAATACATTTGTTATTGATATTAAAGATAGTACAGTTCCAGCCTATCCAGCAAAAGCGTTTGAAAAATATTCACCTACAAATTATAGTAAAGCAATCAATAGTTATGAAAATTACAAAAATGTAATTCAAAAATTAAAGAACGAAGGATTTTACGTTGTCGGTAGAATATCAGTATTTAAGGATTCATATTACGCACAAGATCATCCGGAAAATACGATTATAGATAATAATACAGGTACATCCTTTGTTTATAATTCCTCTAAATGGCCAACGGCATTCAGTAGACATGTCTGGGAATTTAATGTCGCATTGGCAATTGAATCTGTAACAGAAATAGGATTTAATGAAATTCAATTTGATTACGTAAGATTCCCTGATGGAACAATATCAAAAGAAAACAGCGGGCAATTAAACTTTAATAATGTATACAACGAGGACAAATCACAAGCTATTCAAAGATTTTTAATGTATGCAACAGATGAATTACATAAAGTTAATGCATATGTATCAGCAGATGTATTTGGAGAAGCTGCTAATTCTTATGTGACAGCATATGGCCAGTATTGGCCTGCAATATCAAACGTTGTTGATGTTATAAGCGCAATGCCATATCCAGATCATTTTAATAAATATGAATATGGTTTTAAAGTACCTGTATGGACTATTCCATATGAACTATTAAAAATGTGGGGAACAGGTGCGATGACAAGGCAAGGAGAAATCCCAACACCAGCTAAGGCCAGAACATGGATACAAGCTTATAATGCATATAGAGAACCGTATATAACGTATGATTCACATATGGTATCAGAACAATTAAGAGCTCTGTATGAAGTAGGATTAGATGATGGTTTTATGCCATGGAATGCCAGTGGAAGCGTATCAAAATATGAAAGTTTAAAAGAAGCATTTGGAAAGGAATACTAATGAAAAAAGTTAAATTGGAAGATACTGAATACGAACTAATAGAAAATAACAAAGAGGGTTTCAGTGAAGTAGAAGTTTTGAATAGATATACAGATTATTTTGGAGATTATGACTACATATTAGGAGACTGGTCATATGGTAAGTTGCGATTAAAAGGATTTTGTGATAAAAAGAATAAAATATTCAATACTATAAATGACTTTGAAAAAGTACAAAATTATATTAAGGAACATTGTGCATATGGATGTAAATATTTCATCCTAAAAAAGATAAATAAGTGAAAATTTTATCTTTTTTATTTGTTTTAAATTAGAATA